>USBH01000034.1 GCA_900552925.1 uncultured Oscillospiraceae bacterium | reverse complement strand
GATTAGCTGCAGTCTCGTGGGCTCGGAGATGTGTATAAGAGACAGGTGCTATAATCATCAAAAATGGTTTTCCGCATTTTAGAAGAATCTATCCTTTATCCAGACGGAAATATGCCCGAATTTAAATTCTTGGGGGGAAGAGAAAAAATGAGTCTTTTTGAAAACAGAGACGAATTAAGATTTGAAAATATCCGTGATTTTAAGTGGTGCATGGAATGCGGCGGTGAGGTGGAGTTTATTTGGAAAGGAAAATCTTATTCCATAACCCACGTAAACGGAGCTATAAATATCGGTGAAGGGTATTATGTAGATCAAAACGGCATAGCCCGTAATGTGGAAAGCCATGAACCCTGCAAAGAAGTAGAAGGAATGAATGCCGAAACGGCTGATGGGATTCTGGAGTATGTGCTAGACGGCGACAAACTCCGCGACATTATTACGCAGATCGAGGTTGTATCCCGTACAATCTGATTTTATTTGGAGCGGCATGTGTTTTTCCACCGAATCCAAGTTACCCCCCTCCACGCTATACTGTGGCATGGGGGACTTTTCCATGATTCGAAAAATGATTTTGTCGCGAAAAATACCGCAAAAGCCCTTTTCGTTTCGCTGGAAGTATGGTAGAATAAGCGGGAATTTAGAGAAAGCTATGGGGTATTATGGGTCTGAAAGAAAGAATAAGAGGCCTGCGGGCGCATCCCCTCCTGCAGGTGCTGGCCGACAACAGGGGAAATCCGCGAACGCTCGTATTGATCGAACCGCTGTGGGGCATCCCCTACAACCTGATCTCGCCGTTCGCCACGCTTTACATGTACACGCAGGGGATCACCGACGTGCAGATCGGCCTGATTCTCTCGATCACCATGGTGGTTCAGGTGCTGTTCTCCTTTTTCGGGGGCATTTTATCGGACAAGCTCGGGCGCAAGGCCACCACCATGATGGGCGATTTCTTCGGGTGGTCGCTGGCCTGTCTGGTGTGGGCCGTCTCCAATAATTTCTGGCTGTTCCTGATTGCCGCGCTGCTCAACTGCTTTGAGCAGATCAACCAGACGGCCTGGTACTGTCTGCTTATCGAGGACGCCCGTCCAAAGGATCTCGTCGGAATCTACACCTGGGTGAACATCGGCGGGCTTGTGGCCATCTTTTTCGCGCCGCTTTCCGGCCTGTTCGTCAGCGCCTATTCCATGGTGCCGGTGATCCGGGTGCTGTACCTGCTCTTTGCGCTGACGATGCTCACAAAAACGTTCATCACCTTCCGGTTTTGCCATGAGACCAAGCAGGGCAGAATCCGCCGGGCGGAGACCAAGGGCGTGTCCGTTCTCCACATGCTCGGGGAATACCGCCAGCTGATCCCCGGTCTGCTGAAGAACAGGGGCGTGCTCAAAGCCGTCGCCGTCTCGGTGATCCTGTATATCACGAATATGGTGAGCACAAACTTTTTCGGACTGTATGTGACGCAGCGGCTGGGGCTTTCGGAAAACTATCTGGCCCTGTTCCCCATTCTGAACGCCGCGGTCATGATCATCTTCATGGTGGGAATCCAGCACCGCATGAGCGCCACGAAATTCCGCGCGCCGCTGTGGGTCGGCCTTGCGCTGTACGCGGTGGCCGCCCTCGTGCTGATCTTCTCCCCCGCGGACAGTCTGGGCTTTGTGCTGCTCTATGTGTTTGTCGCCGCCGTGGCCGCCGCATTGGTGAACCCGCGCAAAGACGCGCTGCTCCAGCTCAACATCACCGCGCAGGAGCGGGCGCGCCTGAACGCCCTGATCATGGCCTCCACCATCGCGCTCTCCTCTCCCTTCGGCTATTTGGCCGGGTGGCTCTCCAGCCTGGACCGCCGTCTGCCCTTCGTGCTCACGCTCCTGCTGTTTGTCACGGCGATGCTGATCATCGGCCGTATTCAGGAGCCGCAGGTGTCTGAAGAAAGCGCCTGAACGCGAAAAAACACACAGAATTTCATCGGGTTGCTTTTTGCTTTTCAGAAACGCCGGGATTTCCCATCCCGGCGCTTTCTTTTTGCCTGCCCGGGAGCTTTTTCTGCATCTCTCGGCAAATATTCACGGCGTATTCACATTTTATTCACACAATTTGGGTAATCTTAAAAAGTCATTAAAAAATTCGGAAGGAGCACTCTGCATGTCCAACCACTTCCATTCTCCGGTCCGGCGAAAGAAAAAGCCCGCTGTCCCGCTGCCTCTGCTCCTGTTTGTTCTGGTCGGCTTTGCCGCGGGCATCGTGGTTTCGCAGCTGTTTTTCCCGCGTGTCGTTACGCCGGCTGCGGATTCCACAAGCAGTTCCGCATCGGAATCCTCATCGGAAGCGTCCGCCCTCGTTGCCGATCGGGCTGCAGAACCCGCGGACGCGTCGGCCGAGACCGAAACCACGGCCTCGCTTGGGACCAGCGCAATTGTTCAGCGGGAGATCCGCACGCCCACTCTGGAAACCCTCGACGAGATAACGGAAGACCATGTTTTTGAGCAGCTCGCCCTTCTCTCCGACTACTTTGCGGACGGCAGCTACTGGAACCATTACGGCATCGACGTTTTCTCGATGTCCGACGCCGAGCAGGCCATGTGCGTGACGGACACGCCCTGCGCCCACAGCGCAAACGGCTATGAATGCTGCAACGTGTACAACGGCGCCATGGTGGAATATTTCCCGCAGTACCAGTATGAAACGCAGTGTCTGGGCTACGCCTCGCTGATCAGCGACCTGCTCTTCGGCACAGACGCGCCCGTCACGGAGTTCTACGACTTCGATTCCCTGCGCATCGGCGACCACGTCCGCCTGGTCGGCAACGAGCACTCCATGATCGTGACCGACATCGACTGGGATACCGGCACGCTCACCGTCACGGAGGTCAACGCCGACTACGAAAACTGCGAGATCTCGTGGGGCCGCACGATCACGCGGGACGAGCTCTACACCATGGAGGGCGACGTGCGCTTCTACACGCGCTACAGCGACTGAACCGGCGCCTGCAAAGCATAAAAAAGACAAGCAGAAAGGGCCTGCCGCAGGGATTGAATCCCGTGGCAGGCCCTTTTATGGCTTATCGGTCGGAAAACCGCATGCGGAATCAGCCGACGATGCGCTTCATGCACTCCATGTACTTTTCGCGCGTCTTCTCGATGATCTCCGCGGGCAGCTCCGGCGGCGGGGTGACGCCGTCGAGCTTGTTCTCGATCAGCCAGTCGCGCGCAAACTGCTTGTCGAAGCTCTTCGGCGAGGTGCCGACCTTGTAATCGGCGGCGTCCCAGAAGCGGCTGGAATCCGGTGTGAAGACTTCGTCCGCCAGCACGAGCTTGCCGTCCTCATCGAGGCCGAACTCGAGCTTCGTATCCGCAATGATGATGCCCTTTTCGGCGGCGTACGTGCAGCATCTGTCAAAGAGCTTCAGGCAAACGTCCTCGATCTGCTCAGCCAGCTCTGCGCCGATGTCAGCCTTCATCTCCTCGATGGAGATGTTGATGTCGTGGCCCTCGCTGCTCTTCGTAGACGGCGTGAGGATCGGCTTCTCGAGCTTCTGCGCGAGCTCGTAATCGCCCTCGATCTTGTGGCCGCAGAACGGCTCGCCGGCCTTGTAGGACTTCCACATGCTGCCGAACATGTAGCCGCGGATGATCAGCTCATACGGCAGCATCTTCAGCTTCTTGACGAGGATCGTGCGGCCCTCGAATTCCGGCTTCTGGAACTCCGCCGGCATGTCCTTGAGGTCCTCGGAGATCATGTGGTTCGGGACGATGTCCTTCGTCAGGTTGAACCAGAAGGAGGAAAGCTTGTTGAGCACGATGCCCTTGCCCGGCACCGGCGACGGCAGAATGACGTCGAACGCGGAAATGCGGTCCGTCGTCACGACGACGAGCGCCTTGTCGGAAACCTCGTACACTTCGCGGACTTTACCCTGAATGATCTTTTTCATTTGATTCACCATTCCTTATTTTCTGGCTCCGGAGCGGCACCAGCCCGCGCCCGGATGCGTTGAACCGTAACAAAGCGCCCGCGGATTTCCCCGCGGGCACCGGTCTTATTTAATCATGTTGGCAACTTCGCTCGCAAAGTCGTCGTTTCTCTTCTCCAGGCCTTCGCCCTTCTCGAAGCGCACGAACTCCGCAACCTTCATCGTGCCGCCGGCCTTCTTGGCCTCTTCAGCGACATACTGCTCCACGGACAGGTCGCCGTTCTTGACAAACGCCTGCTGCATGAGGCAGTTGTTCTCGTAGAACTTGCCGATTCTGCCGGTCACCATCTTCTCGATGATGTTCTGCGGCTTCTTCGCGTTCTTCGGGTCGTTCTGGATCTGCGCCATCAGGATTTCCTTCTCCTTCTCGAGGGCCTCCGCCGGAACGGTGGTCTTGTCGAGATAGAGCGGGTTAAGGGCCGCAATCTGCATCGCAACGTCCTTGCCGCACTCGCTGAGCACGTCCGCCGGGACATTCTCGGTCTCAAAGCGGACCAGAACGCCGATTCTGCCGCCGCCATGCACGTAAGCGACGCAGTCGCCCTCATAGCGGACGAAACGGCGGATCTTGATGTTCTCGCCGATCGTGAGGATCTTGTCCTTCAGCATCTCGTCGACCGTCATGTCGGAGCCGTGCGCCTTGCAGGCGAGGAGCGCATCGACATCGGCCGGGTTCTCGTCGATCACGGTGTCCGCGCAGGTCTCCACGAATTCCGTGAAGCTCGCGTTCTTCGCGACGAAGTCCGTCTCCGCGTTGACTTCAATGACAACGCCGATCTTGCCGCAGTCCGAAACCTTCGCAAACGCAACGCCTTCCGCAGCGATTCTGCTCGCCTTCTTGACGGAAGCTGCGAGGCCCTTCTCGCGAAGGAGCTCGGTTGCCTTCTCCATGTCGCCGTTCGCCTCGGCAAGCGCCTTCTTGCAGTCCATCATGCCGCAGCCGGTCTTCGCTCTGAGCGTCGCGACGTCTTTTGCTGTAAAGCTCATTTTTTATTTCTCCTTCCGGTTCAACTGGGGTCGGAAAAAACGGATTACGCCTCCGTCTCCGCCTCTTCCTTCTCTTCCGTTTCCTGCGCGGCGGCGCCCATCTGGCCCTCACGGCCCTCGATGATCGCGTTCGCCATCGCGCCGGCGATCAGACGGACCGCGCGGATCGCGTCGTCATTGCCCGGGATCACGTAGTCGATCTCGTCCGGATCGCAGTTCGTATCGACGATCGCAACGATCGGGATACCGAGCTTCTTCGCCTCGGAAACCGCGATTCTTTCCTTTCTCGGGTCGACGATGAAGAGCGCGCCCGGGAACTCCTTCATATCCTTAATGCCGCCGAGGAACTTCTCGAGCTTCTCGATCTCGAGCTCAAGCTTGCTGACTTCCTTCTTCGGGAGCAGCTCGAATGTGCCGTCCTCCTGCATCTTGCGCAGCTGCGCGAGTCTCTGGATTCTGCGGCGGATCGTCGTGAAGTTCGTGAGCATGCCGCCGAGCCAGCGCGCGTTCACATAGTAAGCGCCGGCGCGCGTCGCCTCTTCCTTAATGGACTCCTGCGCCTGCTTCTTCGTGCCGACAAACAGAACGTTCTTGCCGTCCATCGCGAGGTCGCGGACGAAGTTGTACGCCTCCTCGAGCTTCTTGACGGTCTTCTGCAGGTCGATGATGTAGATGCCGTTTCTCTCCGTGAAGATGTACTGCGCCATCTTCGGGTTCCATCTTCTGGTCTGGTGGCCGAAGTGGACGCCCGCCTCCAGAAGCTGCTTCATAGATACTACTGCCATTTTGAAAATACCTCCTTGGTTTTTCCTCCGCCGGGCCTGATATTTTCGGAAAAAGACCGCCTGCGCGGCACCGTCCCGAGGGCCCCGACGTGCGTTTTTGCTTGCAGACTCTGCAAATCGCTGTAGTATTATAGCACAACTCCGCCGTCAAATCAAGCCTTTTTCGCCGTTTTTTTGCGCTTTATCCCGCGCTTCGGCCCTGCGCCGCCTTTCCGGCCCGAAGCGGCCCCGAAAAGGCGGCCGGCGCCCGGAAAATTCACCCGTTTTCAAAGAAATTCGCGAGGAAGCCGCGCTTTTGCGTGCGCTTCGGCGCTGCGTAGTCGACCAGCACCGCGTCCTCCCCGATCGTCGTGATGTCGCTCCACGGGATGACGCAGTCGGCCTCGTGGCCGAACAGGCCGAAAAACCGCGCGCGGCCGTACACGACGATCGCCGCGAGCGACGCGCTCTCCGTGTCGATCTCGATGTCGCCGAGATAGCCGAGCCGCGCGCCGTCGCGGACGCTGATCACCTCGCGGCTGCGCATATCCCCGATCCTCGTCAGCATGCCATCGCCCCCGTTCAAAATGTTGAATCAGGCTATTTTATGCGCGGCGCATGCGCTTTATGCGCATGCCGTTTTTCCCTCTGCAGGATTAAGCCGCCTTTTTTCTGCGCATACTACCTGCGGACAAATTTTTTGTTCGGAGGTTGATTTTATGTACGCTTATGCCCAGAGCAAGGTCGAGATCTGCGGCGTGAACACCGCGAAGCTGCAGACGCTCCGGAACGACGAGATGCGCGAGCTGCTGGACCGCAGCCGGCACGGCGACAAGGCCGCGCGCGACAAGCTGATTTACGGCAATCTCCGGCTGGTGCTCAGCGTCATTCAGCGCTTTACAAGCCGCGGCGAAAACCCGGACGACCTCTTTCAGGTCGGCTGCATCGGGCTGATCAAGGCCATCGACAATTTCGACCCGAGCCACGAGGTCATGTTTTCGACCTACGGCGTGCCGATGATCTCGGGCGAGGTGAAGCGTTTCCTGCGCGACAACAACGCCGTGCGCGTCAGCCGCTCCATGCGCGATACCGCCTACCGCGCGATGCAGGCGAAGGAGCGGATCACGAATGAAAAGGGGCGCGAGCCGAACATCACCGAGATCGCGGAGGCGCTCGGCCTGCCGCCCGAGGACGTCGTGATCGCGCTGGAGTCGATCGTCGAGCCCGTTTCGCTCTACGAGCCGGTTTTTTCTGACGGCGGCGACACGATCTACATCATGGACCAGATCAAGGGCGGCACGACGGACGGCGACTGGCTCGAGGAGATCGCGATCAAGGAGGCGATCCACGAGCTGAGCCCGCGCGAGAAAAAGATCCTCTCGATGCGGTTCATCGACGGCAAAACGCAGACCGAGGTCGCCGAGGAGATCGGCATCTCGCAGGCACAGGTCTCGCGCCTCGAAAAGGGCGCGATGAGCAAAATCAAGGCGGAGCTGTAAACTTTCTGCCCGCCGTTTGCGGGCCGCGCAAAAAAATTTGCACCCTCCCATTGACAAACCTGCTTTATTGTGCTATAGTGGGTGCCAGAAGGACAAGGACGTTCCCGGGTGACGTCCTTGTCCTTCTTTTTATTTTTCCACAAAGAGGAGGTCGTGTTGCATGGATTTTTCCATTGTTGACACCTTATGGGTATTTCTGTCCGCCATCCTGGTCTTTTTCATGAACCTAGGCTTCGCAAGCGTGGAGGCCGGCTTTGCCAGAGCGAAGAATACCGTCAATATTCTTTCCAAAAACTTCATTGTTTTTGCCGTTTCCTCGCTGGGCTTTCTGCTGCTCGGCTGGGGCATCATGTTCGGCGGGGACAACCCGTTCATCGGCACGGAGCACCTGTTTATTCTCGGCGGCGCCGACAATTCGTTCTACGATGACACGCTCACGTCTTCGGTCCCGTTCTGGGGCAAGTTCTTCTTCCAGCTCGTCTTCTGCGGCACGGCGGCCACGATCGTTTCCGGCGCCGTTGCGGAGCGCGTGAGTACGTTTCGTTCATCATCTTCTCGTTTGTCCTCACCCTCGTGATCTACCCGATTGTCGGCCACTGGGTATGGGGCGGCGGCTGGCTCGCCGACCTCGGCTTCATGGACTTTGCCGGCGACACCGTCGTGCACTCCGTGGGCGGCTGGGCGGCCCTCGCGGGCGCATGGATCCTCGGCCCGCGCATCGGGAAATACGGCAAGGACGGCAAGCCCAAGGCGATCCCCGGCCACAACATGTCGCTGGCCGTCATCGGCCTGTTCGTCCTGTGGCTCGGCTGGTTCGGCTTCAACCCCGGCTCCACAATGAGCTTTGAGAACCCGTCCGACGTCATGTATATTCTGATGACGACGAACACCTCGGCCATCGCCGCGGTGCTCACCTCGACGGTGACCTCGTGGATCGCGATGGGCAAGCCGGATCTCGGCATGACCGTCAACGGCTGCCTCGCCGGCCTTGTGGCCATCACGGGCGGCTGCGCCTACGTTTCCATCGAGGCTTCGCTCCTCATCGGCGCGCTCGCGGGCGTTCTGGTCGTGTTCGCGGTCATGTTCTTCGACCGGATGCGGATCGATGATCCCGTCGGCGCGACCTCCGTACATCTCGGCTGCGGCGTGTTCGGCACGATCTGCGTCGGGCTCTTCGCTGAAGAGGGCGTCACCACGCTCTCGACGACAAACGGCCTGTTCTACGGCGGCGGCCTGCAGCTCCTGTGCGTGCAGCTGCTCGGCATCGTCGCGGTCGGCGCATTCGTGTTCGTGACGACCGGGCTGGTCTGGCTCCTCCTCAAGAAGACGGTCGGCATCCGCGTTTCCGCGGAAGAAGAAATCCAGGGCCTCGATATCGGCGAGCACGGCAACGTCGCCTATCCCGATTTCGCGCCCGTCACCGAAATCTCCTCGGCCGATGCGCAGCTGCCTGCGGCGGCCGCACCGGCAGCAGCATCTGTGCCGCGCGATGAGGCCGTGAAGGTCGTCCACCACGAGCAGCCCGGCGCGAAGATCACCAAGGTCACGATCCTCGCGAACCAGACCAAGTTCAGCGAGCTTCAGGACGCGCTGGAGCGCCTCGGCATCACGGGCATCACGGTGACGAACGTCTTCGGCTACGGCGCGCAGAAGGGCCACACGGTCTTCTTCCGCGGCAATCCCGTCAGCTCGCGCCTGCTCCCGAAGATCAAGATCGACATCGTCATCTGCAAGATCCCCGTCGAGACGCTGATCCGCACGGTGCAGGACACGCTCTACACCGGCAGCTACGGCGACGGCAAGATCTTCATCTACGACGTGGAGGACGTCGTGAAGATCCGCACCGGCGAAAGAGGCTACGACGCGCTGCAGGATGAGGAATAAAGCATTTTCCCTGCACATGCGGTTTCCCGGGGCATCTGGCCCCGGAAGGGATAAAAAATGAATCGATAGATACAGGGTGCGCGGCACAGATGGAAAGACTGTGCCGCGCACCCTGTTTTTGTCCGTTTTTTGCGGTTTGCGGCCGGCACGGCGCCGGAAGCTCAACAGCTTGCGAGCGCCCGCCGCAGATCGCGCAGGTAGACGTTCTGCTGCCGCCTGAGATAGAAGCCGGCGAGCGGCTTCATCCACAGCTTCTTCACCGATACGTTTTCCTCAAAAACGATGCGGGTGCCGCTGTCGCGCGCCTCGAAAAGCCCCGTCCACGTGCCGGACAGGCTGTCGTTTTCGAGCCGGAACGCCCAGCGGCTGCACGGCACGGCTTCCGTGACCGTGAACCGCGTCGCATATCCGCTTTTCGTGTACTCCGTAAAGCTGCCGTTGCCGTGCGTCTCGATGCGGTCCAGATCGCTGCGCCAGTCGCAGCGCGTGCAGTCGGTCACGATGCGCCACACGGTTTCCGCCGGATACGGCAGCAGCGCCTCAATTCTGGCGACCGCCATCGGCCATCACCTCCCGGATCTCCCGCAGGAGCGCGGACGGCTCGCCCGCATACGAAAGCCTGCCCTGCGCGGCCTTTTCGCTGCCGCCGCCCCGCGCGCCGAACGCTTCGCGCAGCTTCTTCGCGGCCGTGCGGCAGGCCAGCGGGCAGTTCGCGCCGGCCATGCAGACGTAGCCGAAACCGCCGTCCTCCGCGCTGAGCAGAACGACAAAGACGTCGTCGGCCCGGCTCAGCCGCTCCGCTGCGGCGCGGCACACCTCCGCCCCGGCGGGCAGCACGGCGGCTATGAGGCGGAAGCCCGCGCAGGCCGTACTCTCCGCCGCGAGCTTTTCCGCATACAGCGCGGCGAGCTGCGCGTTCTGCTGCCGCAGCGCCGCCTGCAGGGCGGAAAGCTGCGCTTCCTTCCGGCACACCGCGTCGAACACGGCGTCGGGCTTTGCGGAAAGCTGCGCGGCCGTGCGGCGCAGCTCACGGTTCTCCTGCGCAAAATGGCGGAGCGCCAGCGCGCCGCAGACAAACGTGACGCGGCAGCCCTGCTTGTAGCGCGCGTGCTCGAGCACCTTGATGAGCCCGACCGGCGCGGTGTGCGTGAAGTGCGTGCCGCAGCAGGTGCACATCTCCCCGCCCTCGATCTCCACAATGCGCACGTCGCCCGTGAGCGTTTCGTTTTTCTTGCGCAGCGGCAGGCCGTCCAGTGCGGACGCGTCGACCGTAAAGATGCGCACCGCCCGGTCCGACCAGACGAGCTCGTTCGCGTACGCTTCGCCCGCGGCGATCTCGTCCTCGGTCAGCATGCGGTCTGTCTCTTATACACATCTGACGCTGCCGACGAATTAGACGGTG
>USBH01000033.1 GCA_900552925.1 uncultured Oscillospiraceae bacterium | reverse complement strand
CCAATTCCGGCTGGTACCGCGTGCAGTACGGCAGCTACACCGGCTACATGAGCTCCGATTATATTGACGTCCTCGGCGCCGTAGAGGAAACGACGACACCGTCATCTGAGCCGGACGCGGACACGCGCTGGAACGGCCGCACAACCGCCTTTGTCAACCTGCGCTCCGGACCGAGCACCGGCTACCGCATCTATCTGACCGTGCCGCTCGGCGATGCGATCACGATTCTCGACCGCTCCAATTCCGGCTGGTACCGCGTGCAGTACGGCAGCTACACCGGCTACATGAGCTCGGATTACATTCAGGTCCTCGGCGCCGTAGAGGAGACGCCGGATCCGACCGTACCGACCCCGCCGCCCGCCGGCACCGTGGACGTTTCCGACCCGCTGCTGCTCGTCAATCCGTGGAACGCCGTTCCCGAGGATTACGCGGTTTCTCTCGTCTCAATCGGCGACGGGGAGAGCGTGGACCAGCGCTGCTACGGCGACCTCATGCAGATGCTCGACGACTGCGCGGTTTACGGCAACGCACAGCCGTATGTCTGCTCCTCGTACCGCACGAACGACACGCAGACGCGGCTTTATGAAAACAAGGTGGACCGCCTGATCGCCCAGGGCTACAGCCCGAGCGACGCCCGGACCGAGGCCGCGAAGGCCGTGGCGATCCCCGGCACCAGCGAGCATCAGCTCGGCCTCGCCGTCGACATCGTCGACCTGCGCTATCAGGTCCTCGACGCCGGGCAGGAGGACACCGCCACACAGCAGTGGCTGATGCAGAATTCGTGGAAATACGGGTTTATCCTGCGTTACCCGAACGACAAAACCGCCGTCACCGGCATCATCTACGAGCCGTGGCACTACCGGTACGTCGGCAGGGAAAACGCGAAGGCGATCTATGAATCCGGCTTATGCCTCGAAGAATACCTGCAGGCGCAGGGCAAATAACCAGACCTGAAACGGAGGAGGTCCCGCACCGGGCCTCCTCCTTCTCTTGCGCAAAGCATCAAAATCAGGCAACAAAATGCCTATTGCGCGCCCCCGGCAAAGCCGCTATAATGAAAAAAGAAGTATGAAATCTTTGGAAAGGACTTGTATTATGGCCATTACCTTTGACGCTTCCAGAAAAATCTTCAAGCTCGATACGCCGTCGACAAGCTACGCCTTTGCCGTGCACGAGGCGGGGTATCTGTTCCATTTGTATTACGGCGCTTACCTGCCGGACGACAACCTGCTTTCGATGCTCGACCGCGGCATGTTCTCCTCCTTCTGCCCGGACTTCCCGCACTACGTCGCCACCGGCGTTTCGCCGGACGTGACGCCGAGCGAGTATTCCGTGGCCGGCACCGGCGACTTCCGCGTCTCCGCGCTGCAGATCCGCAACAAAAACGGCGACGTCTCCACCGACATCCGCTACGTCTCCCACCGCATCCTCGAAAAAAAGCCCGCGCTCTGCGGCATGCCCGCGCTGCGCGATGAAAACGGCGACAGCGAGACGCTCGAGGTGACGACGCGCGACGCCGTGACCGGCGCCGTCGTGAAGCTCTACTACACCGTATACCAGGATATGCCGGTCATGACCCGCAGCGTCGTCGTTGAAAACGATTCCGACGCGGCGATGGACCTCGAGCGCGTGTACAGCGCCTGCCTCGAGCTGCCGACCTACGATTACGACATGGTGCACCTGTACGGCAAATGGTCGAAGGAGCGCACGGTCGCCGAGCGCCCGCTCTGCCACGGCATCCAGTCCATCGTGAGCAAGCGCGGCTCCTCCTCGCACAACCACAACCCGTTCGTCGCGCTCCGGCAGCACAGCGCTTCGGAGGAAAACGGCGAGGTGTACGGCCTCAACCTCGTGTACAGCGGCAACTTCGCGATCGACGTGGAGGTCGACGGCTTCGACACGACGCGCCTGATCGCCGGCATCAACCCCGACGGCTTCACCTGGCACCTCGAGCCTGGCGAATGCTTCACCGCGCCGGAGGCCGTCCTGGTCTACACGGACAAGGGCCTCGGCGAGATGAGCCGCATCTTCCACCGCGCCTACAAAAAGCACCTGATCAAAAGCCCGTGGCGCGACGTGGAACGCCCGGTGCTCATCAACAGCTGGGAGGCCGCCTACTTCGACTTCGACGACGACAAGCTCGTCGCGTTCGCGCACGAGGCCGCAAAGCTTGGCGTCGATATGCTCGTCATGGACGACGGCTGGTTCGGCCACCGCGAGTCCGACAACTCCTCGCTCGGCGACTGGTACGTCAACGAAAAGAAAATCAAGGGCGGGCTTTCGAAGCTGATCGAGCGCGTCAACGCGGAGGGCCTGAAGTTCGGCATCTGGTACGAGCCGGAGATGATCTCGCCCGACAGCGAGCTTTACAAGGCGCACCCCGACTGGTGCCTGCACGTCAAGGGCCGCGAAAACTCGCCGGCGCGCCTGCAGTACGTGCTCGACATGTCGCGCGAGGACGTGCGCGACAACATCTTCGAGCAGATGTGCAGCGTCCTGAAAAACAACAAAATCGACTATGTGAAGTGGGACTTCAACCGCAACATTTCGGAGGCCGGCTCGGCTCTTCTGCCGCCGGAGCGCCAGAAGGAGGTCATGCACCGCTTCGTGCTGGGCACCTACGACCTGATGGACCGCTTTGTGAAGACCTTCCCGAACATCCTGTTTGAAAACTGCTCGGGCGGCGGCGGACGCTTCGACCCCGGCATGCTCTACTACTCGCCGCAGATCTGGTGCAGCGACAACACCGACGCGATCGAGCGGCTGACGATCCAGTTCGGCACCTCGATGTGCTACCCGGTTTCCGCCTTCGGTGCACACGTGGCGGCGCGCCCGCGCACCCCGCTTTCGACGCGCGCGAACGTCGCGATGTGCGGCACGTTCGGCTATGAGCTCGACCCGCGCAAGCTCACTGAGGAGGAAAAAGAGGAGGTCCGGCAGCAGATCGCCGATTACCGCAAGTACAACCACCTTGTGCGCGACGGCGACTTCTACCGCCTGATCGCCCCGACCGACAACGCCTTCCGCTGCGCGTGGGAATTTGTCTCGCCGGACAAGAACGAGGCGATGCTCACAAGCGTCGTGATGCGTCAGCCGGAGTCGATGTTCTACGTCCAGCGCCTGCGCGGCCTCGACCCGGAGAAGCTCTACACCGATACGGACACCGGCGAGGTCTACTCCGGCGCGCTGCTGATGAACGCCGGCATTAACCTGACCCGCGCCGCGTATCTCGACGGCGAGAGCGTCGTGAAGCACTTCATTGCAAAATAAATCAGTGGACCACCGCCCGCTGAAATGCCCCGCCCGGCAGCTTCCGGATTATTCCGAGCTGCCGGGCGGTTTTTCAATAGTCTCCCCACTGTGTTTTTAAATCCGCATAGCGTGTTTTCGCACGCAGAACCTCATGCTCATACGCAGCGTCCAGATCCCTGTAAAGCCGGAAGCCGGTCAGCACGCCGAGCTTGAAATACACGCTGTCCTGCACGCCTGCAAAATCGGTCACCGCTTCAAACAGGCGGTCGTCCTCCCGTCTGAGCTTTGGAGAAATCTCCGCCAGCCGGCCATAAAACGTCTCGAAGGAATCCTCCAGCATCTTTTCAAAATCATCGATCGCTGCGTCTCGCGGATCATCGTTCCACAGCAGATGCCGCAGCAGATTGTCCAGCTTCGCGCGCTCATAAAAACCTGCAAGTTCTCTCATATCCTCCAACTCCCTCTGAATGTGTTCTTTTACACGATAATATCATGACCTCAAAATATTGTCAATAAATTTTTGAGATTATTTTGATGTTATAATAACATCAAAACACGTGAAGGGAGAGAGGTTTGTGGGGCGTAAAAAAGGTGAACCGCGAGAATTCGTTAAATTTACTTTAAGAGTTAATCCTGAAATCTACGAAAAGTTCCGCTATGTATCCGGCTATAACGGGCGTTCAATCAATAGTGAATTGGAGATTTTAATGAGACTTCACGTAGAAAAGTTTGAAAAGGCTATAGGCAAAATCGCATTAGAAGAATAACAAAACGACAGCCGCGGTGCATACCGGGCTGTCGTTTCAATTTTATATGTTCGATTATTTCGTGCGGCCGATGTCGCGGCGGTAGTGCGCGCCGTCGAAATGGATCTTTTCGACCGCCGCATACGCCTTTTCAAGCGCCGCGTCGAGCGTTTCCGCCGTCGCCGTCACGCCGAGCACGCGCCCGCCGTTCGTCACGAGCTTGTCCCCCGCGCGCTTCGTGCCCGCGTGGTAGACGGTCGCGCCCGCGACCTGCCCGTTTTCGTCCAGGCCGGTGATCTCGATGCCCTTCGGGTACGACTGCGGATAGCCGCCGCTCGCCATGACGACGCAGGCGCACGCATCCGCGCTCCACTCGATCTCGAGCGCATCGAGCTTTTCGTCGATCACCGCGTCGATGATGTCGACGAAATCCGTCTTGAGCCGCGGCAGGACGACCTGCGTTTCCGGGTCGCCGAAGCGCGCGTTGTACTCGATGACCTTCGGGCCGTCCGGCGTGAGCATCAGGCCGAAATACAGGCAGCCCTTGAACGGGCGGCCCTCCGCCTGCATCGCGCGGATCGTCGGCAGGAAGATCGTCTCCATGCAGGTCTGCGCGATCTCGTCGGTATAGTACGGGTTCGGGCTGACCGTGCCCATGCCGCCGGTGTTCAGGCCCTTGTCGCCGTCCAGCGCGCGCTTGTGGTCCTTCGAGGAGACCATCGGGCGCAGCGTCTTGCCGTCCGTAAACGCGAGCACGGAAACCTCCGGGCCCGTGAGGAATTCCTCGACGACGACGCTGTTGCCGGACGCGCCGAACACCTTGTCCTCCATGATCGAGTGCACGGCGTCCTTCGCGGCGGCGAGATCCTCCGCGATGAGCACGCCCTTGCCGAGCGCCAGACCGTCCGCCTTGACGACGACCGGGAAGCGGTTCTCGGCTTCAATATAGGCCACCGCCGCGGCCGGGTCGGAAAAGACCTCGTAGCGCGCCGTCGGGATGCCGTATTTCTTCATCAGGTTTTTCGAGAACACCTTGCTGCTCTCGATGACCGCGGCGTTCGCGCGGGGGCCGAAGGCGCGGATGCCCGCCGCCTCCAGCGCGTCGACCATGCCCGCCGCGAGCGGGTCGTCCGGCGCGACAAAGACGAGGTCGACCGGGTTTTCCTGCGCGAACCGCACGACGCCGTCGATGTCCATCGCACCGATGTCGACGCACTCCGCGTCCGCCGCGATGCCGCCGTTGCCCGGCGCACACCAGAGCCTGTCCGTCTTCGGGCTCTCCTTCAGCTTGCGGACGATCGCGTGCTCGCGCCCGCCGCTGCCAATCACCAGAATATTCATGTATTGCCTCCAAAATACGGCGGCGTCTGCGCCCTTGCGTCGAGCGCCGCCCGATATGTCAAAACAGAGATGCTCACAAATGCCGCGACTGCGCTGTACCGAAGCAGGCCGTAGCCCCAGTTCAGCATGGAGCGCACGACGCTGTAAGCGACAAGCTGTGCGCTGCCACCCTGCGCGGCGACAAGCTGCGCTTCAAACGTCTCGACCGGCATTTCCAGCAGGCTGAACAGCACGTAAACGACCGCCATGACCGCCGCAAAAACCGCTGCCTTCCCCTTCGACCACACCGGCCTGCGTCCGCCGGCCAGAATGACGATGCAGAACACGGCCATCAGCAGTACGGGCAGGAAACGCACCAGGAAAGAGAGCGCCGGAAACGAGAAAATCGCAAGGATGCCCGGGTCGGAAGAAAACGCGCCCTTCAGCAGATTCTGCAGAAAAACGACGCCCAGGCTGACGACCAGCGCCAGCGCCGTCACAAGCACGGAAACGAGTGCGAACGCCTTTGCGCTCGCGGGAGCTGCTGTTCGGTTCATGCCGTCCTCCTCCCGCAATCAGTGGTGGAACAGACGGATGCCGGTGAACGCCATCGCGATGCCGTACTTGTTGCAGGTATCGATCACGTTGTCGTCGCGGATCGAGCCGCCCGGCTGCGCGATGAACTCCACGCCGCTCTTGCGCGCGCGCTCGATGTTGTCGCCGAACGGGAAGAACGCGTCGCTGCCGACCGAAACGCCCTTGAACGTCCGGAGCCACGCCGCCTTCTCCTCGCGGGTCAGCGGGGCCGGACGCTCGGTGAAGAACTGCTGCCATGCGCCGTCGCGCAGCACGTCGTCGCACTCGTCGCTGATGTAGACGTCGATCGTGTTGTCGCGGTCCGGGCGGCGGATGTCCGCCTTGAACGGCAGGTTCAGCACCTTCTCGTGCTGGCGGAGGTACCAGATGTCCGCCTTGTTGCCCGCGAGGCGCGTGCAGTGGATGCGGCTCTGCTGGCCGGCGCCGATGCCGATGGCCTGGCCGTCCTTCGCGTAGCAGACGGAATTCGACTGCGTGTACTTCAGCGTGATCAGGGAGAGGACGAGGTCGAGCTTCGCCTCCTCGGGCAGCGTCTTGTTTTCGGTGACGATGTTGTTCAGCATCTCCGCGTCGATCTTCAGCTCGTTGCGGCCCTGCTCAAACGTGATGCCGAAAACGTCCTTGTGCTCGATCGGCGCCGGCTTGTAATCCGGGTCGATCTGCACGACGTTGTAGTTGCCCTTGCGCTTCGTCTTGAGGATCGCGAGCGCTTCCTCCGTGTAGCCCGGGGCGATGATGCCGTCCGAGACCTCGCGGGCGAGCAGCGTCGCGGTCTCCTTGTCGCAGACGTCGGAGAGCGCCGCCCAATCGCCGTAGGAGGACATTCTGTCCGCGCCGCGCGCTCTCGCGTACGCCGTCGCGATCGGCGAAAGCTCGAGGTCGTCGACGAAGTAGATCTTCTTCAGCGTGTCGCTCATCGGCTTGGCCACCGCGGCGCCCGCCGGGCTGACATGCTTGAAGGAGGCCGCCGCCGGCAGGCCGGTCGCCGCTTTCAGCTCCTTCACGAGCTGCCAGGAATTCAGCGCGTCCATGAAGTTGATGTAGCCCGGCTTGCCGTTCAGCACCTGAATCGGCAGGTCGCGGCCGTCGTTCGTGAAGATCTTAGACGGCTTCTGGTTCGGGTTGCATCCGTATTTGAGTTCGAGTTCTTTCATAACCGTAACAGTCCTTTCCCCAATAATCACTGGTTTTTATTGACGATGCGCGTTTCGGTCCGGCCCGTCTTCAGGTTGATGAAGCGCGTGAACAGCGAAACCTTGTTGTCCTCGTTGAGGCTCTGCCAGATGTCGTTCGTGAACGCGTTGATGTCGCCCTCGATCTTCACCGGCTTCGGCTCGCCCTCAAAGGACGGGATGCGCGGCGAGCCGTCGCACTTGTAGGTGTGGATGAAATGGCCGAGGCCGTTGACCGGCGTGTAGTCGAAGAAGAAGCTCTGCGGCGCGTCGGGGTTGCCGTCGCAGCTCTTGAGGATCGAGAGCTTGTAGGTGAAGTCGCCGTCCTTCTGCTTGACAAGGCCGGAAATTCTCGGCGTGTAGTTCGGCGCGTCCGGCTCGAACTTGCGGGTCTTGAGCGCCTTTTTGAAGCTCTTGCCCTCTTTCAGATACATGAAGATCGTGTCGGTCTGGTCGCCGTTCGTCACGATCGTCTTGTTCGCGAGCACGCGCACCGGCGCGTAGATGACGAGCGACGGGTCGGAGAGCTTCGCCGGGTCGAACGCCTGCGTGCGGATGCCGTCGCCCTGCTCCACGAACACGCGGTTGCGGGAGTTGACGCTGCGGCCCATGATGAAATAGGCGATCACGGCGTGCACGCCGTCGGCGCTCTTGCCGATCACGATGCCGCGGCCCGGGTAGGAATTGCCCGCGAGCTCCTTTTTGATGTCGAGAATTTCCATGTTCATTCCCCTTCCTTATGTTTCGAGATCTGAGGCGGCCGCGCGAGGCGCCGCTTCAAAACAACATATGAAAATATGTGCATGTGTAAATTTATTTATCTTTGATGGTCACGACCGCGCCGTCCACCGAAAGCCGGCCCGCGCAGAACAGCGAGACCGCTTCGGGCAGAAGCTGCCACTCCGCCTGCTCCATGATGCGCCGCTGCAGCGTTTCGGGCGTATCGCCCGGCTCGACCGGCACCGCCTTCTGCAGGATGATCGGGCCGCCGTCGCAGACCTCGTTGACGAAATGCACGGTCGCGCCCGAGACCTTCACGCCGCGGGCGAGCGCCGCCTCGTGCACGTGCAGGCCGTAGTAGCCCTTGCCGCAGAACGAGGGGATCAGCGCCGGGTGGACGTTGATGATGCGGTTTTCAAACGCCTTTGTGAAGGCCGCGTTCGTGATCGTCATAAAGCCGGCCAGCACGATGAGGTCGGTCTTCTTCTCCTTGAGCAGCTTTTCGAGCGCCGCGCTGTAATCGTCGACGCTTTCAAAGTCCTTGCGGGCCAGCACAACGCCCTCGATGCCCGCGTTTTTGGCGCGCTCGAGCGCGTAAACGCCCGGCTTGCTCGCGACGACGACCGAAATGCGGCCGTTTTCAATTTTGCCGGCCTTTTCGGCGTCGATCAGCGCCTGCAGGTTTGTGCCGCCGCCGGAAACGAGCACCGCGATGTTCAGCACAGGATGACCCCCTCGTCGCCCTCGACGACTTCGCCGAGCACAAACGCCTTTTCGCCCGCGTCGTTCAGCGCGCGGATCGCCGCATCGGCCGTCTCCTTCGAGACCGCCATGCACAGGCCGACGCCCATGTTGAACGTGTTGAACATGTCGCGCTCCGGCACGTTGCCGGCCTTCGCGATCAGGTCGAAGATCGGGAGCACCGGCACCGCGGCGCGGTCGATCTTCGCGGTCAGGCCGTCCTTCATCATGCGCGGGATGTTCTCGTAGAAGCCGCCGCCCGTGATGTGGGAGATTGCCTTGACGTCCGCCGCCTCGATCGCCGCGAGGACCGGCTTCACATACAGGCGCGTCGGCTCAAGCAGCGCCTCGCCGAGCGTGCAGCCGAGCTCCTCGTGGTAAGCCTCGAGCTTCTCCTTCGTCAGGCCGAGCGCCTTGCGCACGAGCGAGAAGCCGTTCGAATGGACGCCGGAGGACGCGACGCCGACAATGACGTCGCCCGCCTGCAGCTTCGAGCCGTCGATGATCTTGTCCTTGTCGACGATGCCGACCGTGAAGCCCGCGAGGTCGTACTCCTCCTCGGGCATGACGCCCGGGTGCTCCGCGGTCTCGCCGCCGATCAGCGCGCAGCCGGAGCGCACGCAGCCCTCCGCGACGCCCTTGACGATCTCGGCGATCTTCTCGGGATAGTTCTTGCCGCAGGCGATGTAGTCGAGGAAAAAGAGCGGCTTCGCACCGCAGCACACGACGTCGTTGACGCACATGGCGACGCAGTCGATGCCGATCGTATCGTGCTTGTCGAGCAGCATGGCGACGACGAGCTTCGTGCCGACGCCGTCCGTGCCGGAGACGAGCACCGGCTCCTTCATGCCGGAAAGCTCCGGCTGGAACAGGCCGCCGAAGCCGCCGATGCCGGAAACCACGCCGGGGATCGCCGTGCGCTTGACGTGCTCCTTCATCAGCTCCACAGATTTGTAGCCGGCGGTCACGTCGACGCCCGCGGCCTTGTAGCTGTCGCTAAAGCTTTTCATTTTCGTATCTCTCCGTTTCTGAAATCAATGAAATCGCAGGTTTTTGCAGCTTATGCCGCGCTCAGCGGAACTGCTCGGTCCAGCTGCCGTTGCGGAACACCGGCACGACCCGGCCGTCCGCCGTGATGCCGTCGATGTTCAGCATGCCGTCGCCGATCATGAAATCGACGTGGATCACCGAATCGTTGATGCCCTTTTCGTGCACCTGCTCGAGCGTCATGTTCTCGTAGCCGTCGACGGTGTTCGGGAAGCCCGCGCCGAGCGCGATGTGGCACGCGGCGTTTTCGTCGAACAGCGTGTTGTAAAAGAGGATGCCGAGGTTCGAGATCGGCGAATCGTGCGGGATCAGCGCGAGCTCGCCGAGCTGCGCCGCGCCCTCGTCCATCGCGAGCATCTGCTCCAGAAGCGCCTGCCCCTTCTCCGCCCTGCAGGAAACGGCGCGGCCGTTTTTAAAGGTGATCGAGAAGTTCTCGATCAGGTTGCCCTGGTAGGAGAGCGGCATCGTCGCCACGACGGTGCCCTCCGCCTCGCCCTTCATCGGCGAGGTGAAGATCTCCTCGGTCGGCATATTCGGGTTGTAGAACGTGCCGTCGAGCAGCGTGTCGCCGCCGCCCATCCACTTTGCGCCCGGGATCAGGCCGCAGGTAAAGTCGGTGCCGTTCTCGCTGAAATAGTGCATGCTGCGGAAATTGCAGGCGTTCAGCTTTTCATAGCGCGACTTGAGCGCCGCGTTGTGCGCCTGCCACGCCTCGACCGGGTCGTTGTCCTTCGTGACGCGGACCGTCTCGAGGATCGCCTCCCACAGCTTCTGGACCGCCGCGCTCGAGCGCATGCCCGGGAAGACCTTCTTGGCCCACTTCACGCTCGGCACCGCGACGATCGTCCACTGGTGCTTATTGTCCTGTCTCTTATACACATCTCCGAGCCCACGAGACTGCAGCTAATCTCG
>USBH01000032.1 GCA_900552925.1 uncultured Oscillospiraceae bacterium | reverse complement strand
ATCTACACCGTCTAATTCGTCGGCAGCGTCAGATGTGTATAAGAGACAGATCTCGCACAGCGTGGTCGGCAGCTGATAGATCAGGCGCGCGATGCCGAGGTTGTTGTAGCTGACGATGGTCTTTTCGGTGTCGAACACCTTGCCGACCTCCAGCGCCACCTGCGCCTCCTTGAACGAACGCGCGAGGTCCTTGATGCTGTCGACAACCGTGCCGATGCCGACGACGCAGTGCGTGTAGAACTCGCTCGAGAGCGTGTCGACGATCGAGCCGGCCAGCTTGTCAATGTCGCGCGGGTCGATGTTGTTGCGGATCTCCTTGACGAGCGCGATGTCGGTTTCATTGATGTTGATGACGAAGTCCTTGTTCTTGTCCGGGAACAGGTTCTGCACGACGTCGTACGCCGAGACGTCCGTCTTGCTCGTGACCTTGATCAGCATGCAGACGCGGCTGACGTCCGAATTGAAGCGGAGCTCGCGGCTCTTCAGGTAGATGTCGCCCGGCAGGATGTTGTCGAGGATGACATTCTTGATAAAGTTGCTGCGGTCGTACTTCTCATCGTAATACTGCTTGATGCTGTTCAGCGAGACCGCAAGCAGGCCGACGTATTTCGCCGCCTCTGGATCGTTGCCGGAGACGAACACCGCGTATTCCGGACGCGGACGGCTGCCGAAGGATTTATACGTATAGTTGCCGGAGACAAACGCCGCCTGCGACGCAATGTCTTCCGCCGTAACGGAATCCGCCACTTCACCGATCTTGCCCAGCTCGCTGCAGGCAATGATAACAGAGGATTCGTCGATTACGCCGATTGTGCGGTCAATGGAATCGCGCATCTGATGGATGACGCCCTGGAACAATCTGTTTGACATGGTTTCCTCTTTTCTCCGCCGATTTATAATCAGTCCTGCACGGCAATCGACGGTCCCCGCACAGGTATCCATTCTATCTACTACTATATTACAGAATTCTTTTCGATTTTTCAAGTCTTTTTGAATATTTTTTTTTGCAGTTCGTAATCCTGCACAAATCCCTTGATTTTGCTATGTTTCTATTTGCTTTTTTATAAATGTATCTTCGTTTTAAGGCCCTCTCCACGGTACAAAGTCATTCATACAGTGCTATTTATAGGAAACGATCGCCTTATCCGCTTCAAGCCCGGCCAAATGCCGTTCAAATTGTAAAGCCGCCCCCATCTTCCCACGCTGCAGCAGGCCGTGCGGCGCACGATGCTGCGGCGCCTCCCGGCCCGGACCCGGAAATCCCGCGCCGGCGCGCGCTTCGAACCCGGCCTGCCGCACCGCAGGACGAGCGCGTTTTCCTTCCCTGTACCCGGGGCTGCGCATTGCCCTGCGTTTTGCCGGAAATATCAAAAGCGGCGTCCCTTTGCAGGAACGCCGCCTTGTGGATTATTGCAGAGTGATCTCTTAGTTGAGGATCGTCTTCTCCGTTTCCTTGTCGAACAGGTGCATCTTGTTCATATCGAAAGCGATCGTGATCTTGTCACCGGACTTCGCAACGGACGTCGGCTCAACACGCGCGGTGAGCGCGTTGCCTTCGCAGTTGAGATAGAGGTATGTTTCGGCACCCATAAGCTCGGTAACTTCAACGTCAGCCGTCGCCTTGGTGTCCGTAGCCTTCGCGAGGAAGTCAGGCTCGTCATGTACGTCCTCCGGACGGATACCGAAGACAACTTCCTTGCCAACATAGTTCGCGATTTCGGCATTTGCCTTCTTCGCCGGGATCTTGATCTTCGTGCTGCCGAAGGTGAGCGCGTAGCCGGCGCCGTCCTTCACGAGCGTAGCGTCGACAAAGTTCATCTGCGGGGAGCCCATGAAGCCTGCGACGAACTCGTTGACCGGGAGGTCATACAGGTTCTGCGGGGTGTCGACCTGCTGGATGAAGCCGTCCTTCATAACGACGATTCTGTCGCCCATGGTCATAGCCTCGGTCTGGTCGTGGGTAACGTAAATGAACGTGGTGCCGAGTCTCTTGTGGAGCTTCGCGATCTCGGTTCTCATCTGCGCACGGAGCTTCGCGTCCAGGTTGGAGAGCGGCTCGTCAAGCAGGAAGACCTTCGGGTCACGGACGATAGCACGGCCCAGCGCAACACGCTGTCTCTGACCGCCGGAGAGCGCCTTCGGCTTTCTGTCGAGCAGGTGGGAAATATCGAGGATGCGGGCAGCCTCTTCAACGCGGCGCTTGATTTCGTCCTTCGGCGTCTTTCTGAGCTTCAGGCCGAACGCCATGTTGTCATAAACCGTCATATGCGGGTACAGAGCGTAGTTCTGGAACACCATCGCGATGTCTCTGTCCTTCGGCGCAACGTCGTTGGAAAGCTGATCGCCAATGTAAAGCTCGCCCTTGCTGATTTCCTCAAGACCCGCGATCATTCTCAGCGTCGTGGACTTGCCGCAGCCGGAAGGTCCGACGAGAATGATAAACTCCTTGTCTTCAATGTCCAAGCAGAAATCCGTAACGGCCGTGACGCCGCCAGCGTAAATCTTATAGACATTCTTCAGTGTTACGCTTGCCATAAGTTTTTCCTCCTGATAATGGTGATTTGGAGCCGTCGCTTGACAATCAGCCGGACGACCACATCTCGATTTCGATGTCCTCATTATAACAGAATTCTCATGAATTGAACAGGCCTTTATTGCACGGAAATTCGGATTTTTGTTTAGTCAAAATAAACAAAAGCCAAAACCAGGCTACACTTTTCGGTCAAATTGCTCTGGTTTCTTTTCAAAGACAAGCATAGCCTCTTTTTCCGACAAAACGCGCGCCTCTCCGGGACCCAGCGCGGGGTCAAGACGCAGCGCGCCGATGGAAAGCCGCCTGAGCGCCGTGACGGTCTTTCCGCACGCGCGGAACATCCGCTTGACCTGGTGGAATTTTCCCTCGCGGATCTCGACCCAGACCGTGTGCGGGTCCGCCGGCGAAATCTCGAGAAGCGCCGGCGCAAAGCAGTCCTCCCCGCTCCGGATGCCCGCGGCGAAGCGGGTCTTGTCCGCCGCCTCGGCGGGCAGGTCGAGCACGGCCTCATAGCGCTTCATCACGTGGCTTTTCGGCGCGAGCATGCGGTGCGCGTAATCGCCGTCGTCGGTGAGGATCAGAAGGCCGGTCGTGTCCTTGTCGAGCCGGCCCGCCGGAAACAGCCCCCGCCTTTTCAGCGCGGGCGGCAGCAGGTCGAGCACGGTTTCGGTGCGGCTGTCCCGCGTCGCCGTCAGAACGCCCGCAGGCTTGTTCATCATGATATAGATATGCGCGTTGTAGCGCACCGGCGCGCCGTTCACGCAGACCGTGTCGCACGCCGGGTCCACCTGCATATCCGCCTTTTTTACGGCTTGTCCGTTCACGGTAACGGCGCCGCTCCGCACGAGCACGCCGACCGCCTTGCGGCTTCCGATATTTTCATTTGCAAGAAATTTGTCGAGTCTCATGGATCAATCCGCTTTCCTTTAATTTTCGCTCTGCGGCATATTGAACCGCGCGCTGTCCGCGGCAAAGCCGTGCATGAAGCCGTCCGCCGCTTCCGAGGATACGTCGCCGCCGATGATCCGGTCCTCAAACACGAGGAGCGTCGCGAAAACCGTATCGGGGCAGTCCGGGTAATTCGTCACGATGTACCGGTACTGCATGCACTTTTCGCCCGCATACGGCTTCAGGTCGAAGCCCTGCGCGTTCTGCATCGCATTGTACGCCGTGTACACGTCGTTGAACTCCGCGGGGATCACGACCTCGCGGAAATCGGCTGGCTCCTCCTCCACCGTCCAGTTGAATGTCGAAAGGAACGCGACGCGCTCCTCGTTTGTCATGCCGGGGTAGGTGACGCGCTCCGGCTCACGCGGGATCAGGAAAAACGCCCCCACCGCGATCGCGACCAGAAGCAGCACCGCAAGAATCCGCTTTTTGTTGGCGCCGACAGACAACACCATACGTACAACCATCTTCCTTTCTGCAGGCCGCGAAGCTCTGGTCCCGCCGCAGCGGAACGCCGGCCCTTATTTGTGGCCGGGAAGCACGGGCCTGCCGGCCGCGCCGCAGGCCGGAGCCTGCTCCGAAGTGCCTTCCCGTTTGCTTCATACGTATGCGAAAGGAAAACGGTTTATTCCGCGGCAGCCAGAAAGAAGCCGTCGCGCATTTCAAAATGCAGCTTGTGGCCGGGGCAGACGGGCCTCTCCCCCTCGAAGCGGACCGCATAAGCCTGAAAGGATTCCGAAAGCCCGACGCCGCGCTTCTTCGAGATGCTCTCCTTGAGCGTCCAGTACTGTAAAAAGCGCGCCGTCGGATCTGCCGCCGCCGCGATATCCGCAAGCTCTTCCGGCGTGCAGACGCGCCGCATCGCGCCCTCGGTCACGCGGCGGTAGCGCTCGCAGTCGACGCCGACCGGCGCCTGCGAAACCGCGCAGCAGACAAAGCCCCGCGTGTGGCTCAGGCTGATAAACGGCATGTCCGCGCCGGGCAGGTACGGCCTGCCGAGCGCCGTCTTTTCGACGCGCGAAGCCCGGATCTGCCAGTCCGCCCGCAGCGCGTCAAAGAGCAGCGCATATGCCGCCTCGTGCAGCGCGGCGGCGGGCAGGTCCGGCTCCACGGTTTTTGCATACAGCTTCATTTCCGCTTCTCCTCCAGCCAGGCGCGCACGCGGCGCAGCGCCTCGCCGTCGCGCTCGTTGCGCATGCGCGGGAACGCGCGGAGCAGGCGGCGCTGGATCCGCCGCTGCAGCTTCGAGCTGCGGGCGATCCACTCGGCGCGGAGCTGCTCGGCGGTCTGCTGCATCTGCGCGCGCTTTTCCTCGAGCGCCGCGCGGTGGGCCGCCTGCTTTTCCTGCATCCGCTCGCGCTGCGCCCGCATCTTGTCCTCAAGCTCCGCCCGCGTGTCCTCCGCGCGCTCGAGCAGCTCTTCGCGCTGCTCCGCAAGGCGTTCGTCCGCGCGCAGCGCCAGCCGGCCAAGCCCGCCGGAAAGCGCGTCGCTGTTGCGGCGCAGCTGCGCCGCCGTCGCGCTCAACAGCGTCAGGTTGCGGTTGATGCGGCAGACCGCCAGCACCGTGACCACCGTATCCGCCAGGAAATACGCCATCAGGATGCACAGCAGCACCACGCCGAGCGGGAACGGGATCCAGTGCACGAACGCTTCGACCGCCCGGTGCAAAAAGCGCACCGCCAGAACGACGCACACGCCCCACGCCAGGCTGAACTGCAGGCAGATGTAGCCGCCGATGTTCAGCGGCTTTTCCGAATAATCCCACCATGTCGTGTGGAAAAACTTCTTGAGCGCCCAGCCGCCGACCAGCTCCAGCGCGCTGGTGAGCACCATGCCGCCGAAGAAAAGCAGCGCGATGTTGTCGGAAAACCGGCCGAGCACCGCGAGCACGATCACCATGCCGAAGCCGTAGATCGGGCACACGGGGCCGTTCAGAAACCCGCGGTTGACGAGCTTGCCCGTGCGGACCGTGCAGAACACGACCTCCATGCACCAGCCCAGAAAGGAATAGATGGAAAAGTACCAGAGCAGCTCGTAAAATGTCAAAACACACGCCTCCCGCAAGTCGGTTTTTTCCTGATTATACGCTCATTGACAGAACTTGTAAACATCTATAATTCAAAAGGGGAATCTATACAAATCATTGAATCTTGACTGCCCAATTGGATACCTCGCATTTTTAGCCCGAAAACAAATTGAATATATATTCTCCCGTAAAAGTAAGTTGTTGACATCACTCTAATTTTGATATATATTGTAAGCATAAAATATATAAAAATCTTATTTTTAACGCGAAAATTATTTATTTATTGCACTTTTGATAGACTTTTCTTTGGTATTATCGGATATTTCCGCTTGATACAAAAATATTTTTATTGGAGGTCTTAGTAATGAAAGCCAAAAAAATCCTCGCAATCGGCTTACACCGAAAAATGAGTAGTACGGTTATGGCTAAAAGAATTTTTTGCATCCTTCTTTTATCTTTGACCTTTAGTGTTCTTGTTGGATGCCAATCCTCGACATCTATCGAAAATCAATCCGCTAAAACGGTAAATCTAACTCTTCAAGATACATACCAAGATGTTCTGTTTGAGAAAAGTGAACAATTCGAATCTGGCCCATATAGTTTTGCTCAATTAGATTTGAATTCCCCCGCTAACGTACAAATGCTTTATACGCTGGCTTCGTATGACAGCAATGGTAATCGTCAACACCTTTTCAAAGACGTCCTCTGCGTCAGTACAGACGCAGAACAAGATAATGTCATTTGCAAGATTTGCCCCGGAGGCTATTTTACACTCTCTGTAAAACGGATTGATTCTGCCGAAGACGTATCAGTCGATTTCACGATTAGCTGTTTTGGAACTTAATACACAACTTCTTTAAAGCGTAGATCTCGATTTTACATAGAGATCTACGCTTTTTTATCACCGGAGAGTCTACCCAAATACAGAAATTTGGCATTGAAACCCGGCGCCGGATACGGTATACTGTAGGATAGGATTTTATGCGAAACAGGCAGGAGGGCTGCGGCTATGGATATTGTGGTTCTGGACGGCGGGACGACGAACCCCGGCGACCTTTCGTGGGCGCCGCTCGAGGCGCTCGGCCGCGTCACGGTCTACGATTCCACGCCGGCGGACTGCGTTGTAAAGCGCGCGCGGGACGCGGAAGCGCTCATCGTCAACCGCATCGTGCTGAACCGCGCCGTGCTCGACGCCCTGCCGAAGCTGCGCTACATCGGCACGCTCGCGACCGGCTACAACACGATCGACGTCCGCGCCGCGCGCGAGAAGGGCGTCACCGTCTGCAACGTGCCGCTGTACTGCGTCGAAACCGTTGCGCAGCTCACCTTTGCGCTGCTGCTCGCGCTGTGCTGCCGCGTCGAACACCTCAGCGCCGTGACGCGCAGCGGCGGCTGGAACGACGCGGTCGAGGCGACGCACACCACCGCGCCGATCCTCGAGCTTTCCGGCAAAACGCTCGGCATCCTCGGCTTCGGCAACATCGGCCGCGCCGTCGCGCAGCTCGGTCTGGCGCTCGGCATGCGCGTCCTCGTGCACAGCCGCACGCAGCGCGCGCTGCCTACAGGCTGCACCTGGTGCAGCTTCGAAACGCTGTTTGAAACCGCCGACGTCGTCTCACTCCACTGCCCCCTGACCGACGAAACGCGCGGCATCGTCGGCGCATCGGTGCTCGCGCGCATGAAGCCCACCGCGCTGCTCATCAACACGGCGCGCGGGGCGCTCGTGGACGAAAACGCCCTTGCGGACGCGCTCAACAGCGGCCGTCTGGCCGGCGCCGGGCTCGACGTGATGGCCGAGGAGCCGCCGCGCCCGGACCACCCGCTGCTCACCGCCAAAAACTGCCTGATCACGCCGCACATCGCGTGGGCTTCCCGCGAAGCCCGCCTGCGGCTGATCGACGCCGTCGCCGGCAATCTGCGCGCGTTTCTTGCCGGGCAGCCGGTCAACGTCGTTTCCTGACGGGCCGGCCATGCGGTTTCCCGCCTTTTGATTTTTTCCGCAGAAAAGAGCAAAAGGCGAGAAAAATTCTCGCCTTTTGCTCTCTTTTGGGGAGGAGTTGTATTGAAAAGTCGCGGTAAATCCTTACCGCAGAGCTCGTAATCATTGACTACGCCTTTATTATAGCGACCGGAATATCGATTGTCAATGCTTTTTTAGACAATCTCCCTTTTGCCTGTCTCACACAAAGTTTAACCAGAAAAAATAGTCATATTCACTACAGGTTTTGCACATTTCGAATTTGTGAAACATTTCTCCGGATGCGCGCCGCGAAATGTTCCGCATGATTCCTGCGTTTTCCGCCCCTTTGGGCCGAATGTTTCACCGGAGGTTTTTGCATGATCAGGAAAAACGATATTTTTGAAGCCGATATCACCGCCATGACGGCCGAGGGCAGCGGCATCTGCCGTATCGAGGGCATGGCTGTCTTCGTGCCGGGCACCGCCGTCGGCGACCGGTGCGCCGTGCGCATCGTCAAGGTCCTGCGGAAGTACGCCTTCGGCCGGCTCGAAAAGCTGCTCGCGCCCTCGCCCGACCGCATCGCGCCGGACTGCCCCGTCGCCGCGCAGTGCGGCGGCTGCGTGTACCGGCACATCCGCTACGAAGCGGAGCTTCAGATCAAGACGCAGCGCGTGCGCGACGCGCTCGAGCGCATCGGCGGCCTGCAGGATTTTCAGATGGAGCCGATCCTCGCCGCGCCGGACCGCTGCCGCTACCGCAACAAGTGCCAGCTCCCCATCGGCCTTTCGAAGGACGGCGCGCTGCAGCTCGGCTTTTACGCCGTCAACTCCCACCGCATCGTGAACACGGAAAGCTGCCTGCTGCAGCCCGAAGCGTTTGATCGCGCCGCCGCCGCGTTCCGCCGGTGGTACGCCGTTTCGGGCGAAAGCGTCTACGACGAAGCGTCGCACAGCGGCGTGCTCCGCCACCTGTACATGCGCCGCGGGGAAATGAGCGGCGAGATGATGGTCTGCGTCGTCGCAAACGGCGCCGCGCTGCACGAGGAAGCGCTGCTCGTCGAGATGCTGCGCGAGGCCGTGCCGGAAATCACCGGCATCCTGCTCAACATCAACCGCGAAAGGACGAACGTCGTGCTCGGCAAAACGTGCCGCACGCTCTGGGGCAAGGACACGATCACCGACACGCTCTGCGGCCTCGCCTTCGAGATCGCGCCGCACGCGTTTTACCAGGTGAACCGCACGCAGGCCGAGCGCCTTTACGGCAAGGCCGCCGAATACGCGGGGCTGACCGGCGCGGAGACGCTGCTCGACCTCTACTGCGGCACGGGCACGATCGGGCTTTCGATGGCGAAAAATGCGAAAAAGCTCATCGGCGCGGAGATCGTGCCGGCCGCCGTCGAAAACGCGCGGCGCAACGCCGAACGCAACGCCATCCAAAACGCGGAATTCCTCTGCGCCGACGCGGCCGAAGCCGCAAGGATCCTGTTCGAGCGCGGCGAAAAGCCGGACGTCATCGTGATCGACCCGCCGCGCAAGGGCTGCGACAGCGCGCTGATCGCGACGATCGCGGCAATGCGCCCGAAGCGCGTCGTCTACGTCTCGTGCGATCCGGCCACGCTTGCGCGCGACCTGAAGCTGTTCGGCGAAAGCGGCTACAAAACCGAAGCCGTCACCCCCGTCGACCTCTTCCCCGGCACCGCGCATGTGGAGACCGTCGTGCGGCTGATTCGACAATAACCTGTTTTTATTCTGCAAAAGGGAGTGAAGAGGAAATGGCCGGATTACATTTCATCGCACAGGAACCGATCTGCAAAGGCTGGTCGCAGGATAAAAAATATCGCGTTACCGATGCGCAAGGCGTCCACTATCTTCTCCGGATTTCGCCAGCAGAGCAATACGACCGGAAGAAAAATGAATTCGAGCGGATGCGAACGATTGCGGCCCTCGGCATCCCGATGTGCAAGCCCATCGAATTCGGCGTCTGCGACGCAGGCGTCTATTCTGTCCAAAGCTGGATCGACGGTACGGACGCAGAAGAAGCAATCCCCGCTCTGACGCGCGAAGCGCAATACGCCTGCGGACGGGAAGCCGGACGTATTCTCCGCAAAATCCACTCGGTACCGGTTCCTGAAAATTTGGAAGAATGGGCCGTCCGCTTTAATCGGAAGATCGACTTGAAAATAGAGAAATACAGGGCCTGTCCCTTTCAATTTGAAGACGGACAGGTATTCATCGACTATATCAACGAGAACCGTTCGCTGTTGAACGACCGACCGCAGGTTTACCAGCACGGCGACTATCACCGCGGAAATATGAGGATCGGCCGAGACGGCAAGCTGTACATTCTCGATTTCGACCGCGACGACTACGGAGACCCATGGGAAGACATGAAAGCCATCACTTGGGACGCCATCCTGTGCCCGACCTTTGCATCCGGAAGGATCGACGGCTATTTCGCCGATTCGATTCCGCCCGAATTCTGGAAGCTGCTCGCACTGTATATCAGCGTCGGCATGCTCTCTGCAATCCTGTGGGCAGTCCCCTTCGGCTCCGATCAAATCGAACTCTTTCAAAATCAGGCAAAGACCGTGCTCAACTGGTATGACGGGATGCGAAATCCAATGCCCATCTGGTACCAAAAGCACAAACGCCCTTTGCCTTGTCCCCAAACCGTGAATTGAGGTTACCGAACCTGCAAGCTGGATTTCTGATAAAAAGAGGATGCATATGAACCGAACAGAATTTTACGATTGCGCAAGGGCGCTTTTCGGTGTGGAGCCGGAGTATCCGTGGCCGGACGAGCCGAGGTACGCCGTGCTGCGCCACCCCGATAACCGCAAATGGTTCGCGGTCGTCATGGACGTGCCGCGGGATAAGCTGGGCCTTTCCGGCACGGACGCGCTCACCGTCGTCAACCTCAAGGGCGACCCGCTCCTGATCGGCATGCTGCACAGCCGCCCGGGCTTTTTCCCCGCCTACCACATGAACAAGGAGCACTGGATCAGCGCAGCGCTGGACCTGTCTCTTATACACATCTGACGCTGCCGACGAATTAGACGGTGT
>USBH01000031.1 GCA_900552925.1 uncultured Oscillospiraceae bacterium | reverse complement strand
GATCTACACCGTCTAATTCGTCGGCAGCGTCAGATGTGTATAAGAGACAGGCGCCCAAGTGCCGGCGCCGCCCATCGAAACGCCGGTCACATAGATGCGGCACGCGTCGATCGCGTATTCGCGCGGCAGCGCATACAGCGTGCGGGCCAGCAGGTCGATGAACGGCACCCAGCTCATCCCCGCCGGGCACTGCGGCGCCAGCACAAAGCACGGGTGCTTCTCCTGCCATTCCGGCGCCGTAAAGACGTCGATGCCGGGCGTGAAATCGGTCACCTTCCGGATGTCGTCCCCCCATTCGCCCATGCCGTGCAGAAACAGCACGAGCGGGTATTTCTCTCCCGCCGCGCAGGCCGGCTCGTAGAGCGCGGCATGCAGGTAGCGCCCTGCGGCCTTCAGTTCAATCGTTTTCACTTTCCGTTCCTCCCGTCAGATGTTTTCCAGAAGATACGGCAGCAGCCGTTCCAGCACGACCGCATAGCCGTTCGCGTACATGTGCATGCCCTCGATCGTGTATTCGGCGCGCAGGTTGCCGTTTTCGTCGGTCAGGCAGTCGAACACGTCGATATAGGTGCAGCCGAGCGCGGCCGCAAGCGCTTCCAGCTCGCCGTTCACGGCGCGCAGCTCCTCGTTCGTGCGCGCGCCGAACATGGCGGCGACCTGCTCGGGGTCCGCGCCGGGCAGCGCGCGGTTCACCGGGTAGTAGCTCAGCACATAGATTTTGGTCTCGGGCAGGCGCGCCTTGATCTGCTCCAGAATCTTCCGGTACTGCGCGAGCAGCCGTTCACGCGTATAGCCGGGGCTGCTGATGTCGTTTGTGCCGATGTTGATGAAGACCTTTTTCGGCTCGAGCGCGAAGATCGACTCCTCCATGCGCCGGAGCAGGCCGTCCGTCACGTCGCCGCCGATGCCGCGGTTGTAAACGCGGATGCGCGGCTCCACGTTCTGCAGCATCTCGCTGATCGGGAACAGCTCGCACAGCGACGAGCCGACAAAGACCGTCTCCCCCTTTTTCGCCACCGCGTTGAGGCAGCGGAAGTTCTGCACCTTGATTTCGTAATCCGTCATAAAAATCACCTTTCCTTATTTTTTGTGCCGGTCGGCGAAGCCGATTGCCGCTTTGCTCGTTGCGGCAAAGGCACAAATCCTATGTGAAAAAGTATTTTTCACATTAAGCTCCTCCTGCTTCGGCACCGGTTTCTCCGGCGCGGTTCTGTAGCGGGCAGCCTGATGCCGCTTCCCGTTTTTTCCATGATAGCACAAAAAAGCCGTCGGCGCAACGCCTCCGGCAAAAGTCCGCCGCGCATCACCGCTGCGGTTGTTCTCCGCGGCTGTGATCGGAATTATGTAAATCTCTCCGCATTTCCCGCGCACACCGGCGCAAAATAGAGAAGGCGGCTTTCCACCGGAAAGCGCGCCCCCGCGTCATTTCTTCATCTCGTACGTGCGGACAAGGCGCTCCACATCCCCTGCGGAACGGATCTCGTTCTCGTGCTCGGTCAGATAGGCCTTCACTTCCTCCGGCAGGTCGGAAAAGCGGGGCCGCCAGTCGAAAATCGTGGCGCCGAGCGCAAAGTTCTCCGCTTCCCAGAATTGATTGCCGTTGTAGCTGTTCGGAAACATAAAAATTCACCCCCGACGCTATTGTAAACGCCGGGGGTGAAAAGATACCTGTCAAAAGCTTACTGCTGCACCTGCTCGAAGAACTTCGCGTGGATCGCCGCGACCGCCTTGTTCGCGTCCTGCTTCTCGATGAGGACGGAGATCTTGATCTCGCTTGTCGAGATCATCTGAATGTTGACGTTCGCATCGAACAGCGCCTCGAACATATCGGAAGCGACGCCGGGGTGCGACTCCATGCCCGAGCCGACGATCGAGACCTTCGCGACGTTGTCGTCGGAAACGACGCTGCTCGCGCCGAGGGTCTCCACATAGGACTCGAGGATCTCGATGGCCGAATCCATCTTGTCCTTCTCGACGGTGAAGCTGATGTCCTTCGTGCCGTTGCGGCCGATGGACTGCAGGATGATGTCGACATTGATGTTCTTCTGCGAGAGCTTCGAGAAAATCCGGAACGCAAGGCCCGGCTTATCCGGAACGCCGATGATCGAAATTCTGGCGATGTTGTCGTCCTTGGCAACGCCGCTGATGAGCATTTTTTCCACGTTGGTGACCTCCTTGACAATCGTCCCCTTCGCCCGCGTCAGGCTGGAAAGGACCTCTAACTCGATGTGATATTTTTTTGCCATCTCAACCGAGCGGTTGTTGAGCACCTGCGCGCCGAGCGTCGCAAGCTCGAGCATCTCGTCGTAGGAGATGACGTCCAGTTTTCTCGCGGCCGGGATCTTCCGCGGATCCGCCGTGTAAACGCCGTCCACATCGGTGTAGATCTGGCACAGGTCGGCGTGCATCGCCGCTGCGATCGCCACGGCGCTCGTATCGCTGCCGCCGCGGCCGAGCGTCGTCATATCGTCGTACTTGTTGACGCCCTGGAAGCCCGTGACGACGACGATGTTGCGCCGCGAAAGCTCCGCGCGGATGCGCTCGGGGTTCACGCGCTTGATGCGCGCGCTGCCGTACGCCGTGGAGGTGGAGAAGCCCGCCTGCCAGCCGAGCAGGGAGACGACCGGGTAGCCGAGCTGCTCGATCGCCATCGCGAGCAGCGAAGCCGAAATCTGCTCGCCCGCCGTCAGGAGCTGGTCCATCTCGCGCTTCGAGGGCTTTTTGTTGATTTCCTTCGCCTTTGCGATGAGGTCGTCCGTCGTATCGCCCTGCGCGGAAACAACGACCACAACGTCGTTGCCCGCACGGTAGGTCGACGTGACGATATCGGCGACGTTGAACAGCCGCTCGGCGTCGCGCACGGACGAGCCGCCGAACTTCTGAACGATCAATGCCATAGGATAACACATTCCTTTCTGCCGGGCGCAGCGCGCGCCCGCGCGGCAAAGCCGCGGTTGAAATTTATTCGATAATGATCTTTGCGCCCTCGGGGTCGGCGTGCAGGATCTCGACCCGCCAGCCGCGGATGCCCCTGTCCTCGAGGTGCGAGGCGCAGTTCCTGCCGAAATCCTCCGCGCCGGCCGTGTCGATCATCGAGATGATCGTCGGGCCTGCGCCGCTGACGTACGTGCCGAGGGAGCCGAGCTCGTAGCTCATGCGGAAAACGCTGTCGTAATGGTCGATCAGGCCGGAGCGGTACGGCTGATGGATGCGGTCCTGCACGGCGACGCGCAGGTTCTGCAGGTCGCCGGAGAAAAGCGAAGCCGTCATCAGCGCCGAGCGCGAGAGGTTGTAGACCGTGTCCTCGCGGGAATACGACGCGGGCAGCACGCCGCGCGCCTTCTCGGTCTTGAGCTCAAACGGCGGGATCATGACCGCAAAGCTGATCTTTTCCGAAACCGGCACGCTCACGCTGTAGACGCGCCGCCCCTCCATCGCGGAGGCGACGAGGCCGCCCGAGATCGCGGGGCTCGTGTTGTCGGGGTGCCCTTCGATCTGCGCCGCGAGGTTGATGAGGTCGGCCTGCGAGAGCGGCGACCCGAGCATACGGTTCGCGCCGAGGATGCCCGCCACGATGCAGGCCGAGCTGCTGCCGAGGCCGCGGGCCATCGGGATGTTGTTTTCCTGAATGATCCTGAGGCCCGGAAGCTGCTTGCCGCAGATCTCATAGAGGTGCTTCGCCGCCCAGTAGATCAGGTTGGATTCATCGGTCGGCACCTGCACGTCGTCGGTCGTCGAGATCTCCAGCGTGTCGGCCTCCTCCATCCAGACGCGGTTGTGCATCGTGAGCGCGATGCCGAGGGAGTCGAAGCCGGAGCCGAGGTTGGCGCTGGTGGCCGGAATATCGATTCGAATCATCGGGGTCGTCCTTTCTCTCAATAATCGGAAATCCGGATGCGGTTGAGAACCCGGACGCCGCGTGCTTCGAGCGCCCGCAGCTTTTCCGCAAGCGCATCTTCGGTCAGGCCGGAGACCGTGAAGCCCACTTCGCCCTCGACCGGCTTCTTCGCGAGCAGGCGCGTCGGATTGCCGAACACCGCGCAGGCCGCCGCAAACGCCGCGTCGCCGCTTTCCGCCGCGGCATGGACGTAGGCGCTTGTCTCCATCGCGCCGAAATCGGCCACGTAATTCGGCTTGGCCTCGTCCCAGAAGAGGTATTTGCGTGCCTTGAAGTGCTTCACGCAGTCGATGACGTCCGCCACGACGGCGCTCGCCGTCGGCAGCTTGCCGGCGCCCTTGCCGTAGAACACGACGTCGCCGGTCGCGTCGCCGCACACCATGATGCCGTTGAACACATCGTCCACGCTCGCGAGCTGGCTGCCGCGCTGCACGAACATCGGGCAAACCATAATATGCACCTGCCCGCTTTCGAGCATTTTCACGGAGCCGATCAGCTTGATGACGCCGCCCCAGACGTCGGCGAAATCGACGTCCTCCAGCGTGATCTTCGTGATGCCCTCCGTATGTACGGACTCGGGGTACACATGCGTGCCGAAGGCCAGCGAGGCCAGAATGCAGATTTTGCGGCAGGCGTCGTCGCCCTCCACATCCGCGCGCGGGTCGCGCTCCGCATAGCCCAGCTTCTGGGCCAGCGCCAGCGCCTCGGAAAAGTTCATGTGGTCGCGGATCATCTTCGTCAGGATGAAATTCGTCGTGCCGTTCAGAATGCCGGCGATCTCCGTGACCTCGTTTGCGGCGAGGCACTGGCTGATCGGCCGGATGATCGGGATGCCGCCGCCGACGCTCGCCTCAAACAGGAAATTCAGGTTGTTTTCCTGCGCGATGCGCAGCAGCTCGGCGCCCTTTGTCGCGACGAGCTCCTTGTTGGAGGTGACGACGCTCTTGCCGTTTTCGAGGCAAGCCTTCACGAAATCATACGCCGGGTGCAGGCCGCCCATGACCTCGACGACGATGCGCACCTCGGGATCGTTCAGGATCACGTTGAAATCCTTCGTGAAGCGGTCGCTGTACGGCAGGCCGGGGAACTCCTTCAGATCCAGAATGTATTTGACCTCGATCGACTCCTTCGCGCGCTTTTGGATGCTCTCCGTATGGGTTGTGAGCACCTCCATCACGCCGGAGCCGACGACGCCGTGTCCAAGAACTGCGATATATGCCATTTCTCTCTTCCTCTCCTTGCAATTACCCGACGATGCTGTCGATCTTGATGACGCCCTGTACCTCGAAGAGCCGCTTCAAAAGCTCGTCGATCTCGATGTTCATGTTTTCACTGCGGGCGGAAACCGAGACGAACGCCTTGCCCTTGACCGGGATGTTCTGGTTGATCGTCAGGATGTTGGCGTTCGCCTTGTAAAAGACCGTCAGCAGATTCATGAGCACGCCGGGCTTGTCGATCAGCACGACCTGCACGGTCATGATCGCGCCCGTTTCCTTTTTTGTGTACGGGAAAACGGCGTTCTTATACTTATAATAGACGCTGCGCGAAATGCCGGCCAGCTTTACGGCCTCCGACGTGTTGGAGGCTTCGCCGGTTTCCAGAAGCTGGTTCACGCGCACGACCTTCTGGTACACCTCCGGCAGGACGCTTTCGTCGATCAGCAAATAGGATGCATTGTTCATTGTCCACCACCCAAATACGATTGTATTGCAACAGCAGACAGTTTACCACAGAACAACAAAAAATGCAACCCCTAAATCCCGAAAAAATCCGCCCCCACACGGGGCGGATTTTTTTACTGTGCAGCGCCGCGCGCCACACAGCCGCGCGGCATTACCCACCCGAGGCGGTTGTCTCTGCCGGAGGCGCTTCCGTTGCCGGCGGCGGCTCCGGTGTTGGGATGGGCGTCGGTTCCGGTGTTGGGATGGGCGTCGGCTCCGGTGTCGGCTCCGGCGTGGGTTCGGGCGTCGGCACCGGTGTGGGCACCGCCGTCGGTTCAGCCGTCGGCACCGGCGTCGGGGAAGCCGTCGGCGACGCGCTCGGCGACGGGCTCGGCGATGCGCTGACCGTCGGGCTCGGCGACGGCGTTACGGGGTCGCCGTTGATGTGGTCGGAGCCGCCGTTGCAGGTGCCCGGCACATTGTCCTGCGAGTACCAGCCGGTCGCGATGTCCGTGCAGCCGGAGCCGGGCCGCTTGCCGCTGCTGCGGCAGTAGGAGAGCTGCACCACGTTGTCGCTCAGCGTATAGCTGCCGCTGTGCAGGAAATCGTAGTAATTTTCCTCGAGCCAGTCGATGATGCCGTTGTACATCGACTTGGCGCCGTTCGTATCGTAAACTTCTTCCAGGGTCTCATGGCCGTACCAGATGCCGCACATAACCGACGGCGTGCCGCCCATGTACCAGATGTTGTTGTAGTCTTCAGACGTACCGGTCTTGCCGATCTGGTCGAGATCGCTGCGGTAGACCTGTCTTGCCGTCGGCAGGCCGTTCGTACCCTCGATCGGCAGGTGCAGAAGCTTGTTCATGATCGTCGCCGTGTCGAACGAGATCGCCTGCTCGGCCTCGCGCTGCTGGTAGTCGTAAATGACGTTGCCCTCGTTGTCTTCGATGCGGTAGATCGTGTACGGCTCGTAATACTTGCCGCCGTTGCCGAAGATCAGGTAGGCCGCGGTCATCTCGCGCACGCTGATGCCGTTTTCCAGGCCGCCGATCGAAACGCCGCTCAGGTTGTAGGCGTCGGCCTCGGTCAGCGACGAGATGTGCAGGTTCTCCGTCAGGAACTGGTAGCTGAGCATCGGCGTCATCTCGTTGATGAGCTGCACCATCGGTGCGTTCAGCGATTCCGTGATCGCGAAGTCCACGTTGACCGTGCCGCTGTAGCTGCCGCTGAAGTTGCTCGGGCCGGCCGAGCCGTCGTCGAAGTAACCCGGCAGCGGCTCATCCTTGAGCACGGAGCCGTAGGTGATGTACTTGTTTTCGATCGCCGGCGCATAGACGCCGATCGGCTTGATCGAAGAACCCGGGGAGTTGACCGTCGTGGAAACATTGTTCCAGCCGCGGTTCTCCGTCTTCTCGATATAGTTGCCGTCCGAGTCCACCTTGTTGGAGTTGACGGCCAGAATGCGCCCGTCGTACTCCATCAGGCATGCGCCGGACCATATATTGTCGTCGTACGTGTACTCCTGCCAGTTGTTTTTGAGCAGCTCCTCAAAGCCCTCCTGCAGCGCCACATTCTGTGCGGAGTAGATCTTCAGGCCGCTGTTGTAGAGCATGTCGATGGCGTTGTCCTCATCGACGTTCGCGTACTCCATCAGCAGGTCGACCGCGTCCTCGAAAACCTCCTCGTCGTACCAGTTCCAGACGTCGTCCTGTACGGAAGCGTCCGAATTCTCGCTGTCTTCTTCGCTGTCCGTCTCATCGACGTCGAAATCGATGCCGCGGAGCTTCAGGTTGTCGGATTCCTCCATCGCCTGGTCGTACTCGGCCTTCGTGATCATGCCCTGGTCGTACATTTCCTCGATGACCGTATCGCGGCGCGCCTTGTTCGCTTCCGGATAGTAGAAAACGCAGAGGGCCGAGGGGTTCTGCGTCGTCGCCGCGATCGTCGCGCATTCCGCGATGCTGCAGTCCCAGATATCCTTGCCGAAGTAGCCCTGCGCCGCCGCCTGCACGCCGTAATAGCCGTTGCCGAAGTTGACGACGTTGAGGTACGCCTCGAGGATCTCGTCCTTCGTATATTCCTTTTCGAGGTTCAGCGCCATGAAGATCTCGCGGATCTTTCTCGTGATGCTGACCTGGTTCTCGCCCGTCAGGTTCTTGATGAGCTGCTGGGTGATCGTCGAACCGCCCGCGCTGTCCGTGCCGGTGATGAGGCCGTAGACTGCGCCGAGCGTGCGGTACCAGTCGACGCCGTTGTGCTGGTAGAAGCGCTTGTCCTCGATCGCGACCATCGCATCCTTCATGATCTGCGGGATCTGCGTGAAGTCGACGCGCGTGCGGATCTCGGTGCCGTTGTAGCGCATGTGCTCGGTCCATTCGGCCGTATCCACGCTGTCGATATGCAGCGCATCGGTGACGTACACGAAGCTCGATTCATTGAGCTTGAACGAGGACAGGCTTGCGGTCAGCTTCGTATCGTGGTAGCTCCAGATGACGGAAAGGACGCTGAAGCCGACAAGGCAGCCCGTAACGATGCAGATCAGCAGGAAGGTCTTGATGAACTTGCCGAACATCGAGAGCACCGTCTGCGCCGTTGCGCCTGCGGAACGGGCCATCTCGCCGTCGGTACGCCCCATCGGCCTGCCGGTCATCTGCGTCGTGTTGTATTTATTGATATCCTGTTTGTTGAGCACGATGAACCTCCTGAAACCATTTTAGTGCACGCACGGCGGGCATGCATATTTTTGCCAGTTTTCGCCGATACTATGCACAGCAGAAAAAGTTTGAAAGCCATTTGGAAAGGACGATTTTAAATGAAAATCGAATTCAGGCCCGTTCAGCCGGGCGCATGCCGGAAATATACGCAGTGGGCCATGCTCGTCACGGCGCTGGCACTGCTGCTCACCGCCGTCGCATTCGCCGTGCGCGACTCCGCCCGGGACGCCGTACACACGGACGTCAGCGTAAATTCACCCGTTTATTATAGCTCAAACGAAATGGCAAGTCAAGGAAACGCTTCAGAAGGCGCGGCAAATTCAAGAAATATTAAGAATTCCGATACGTTTTACACGATCCGCGCGTACGAGGGGACCGTCGCGATCTTCCGCAGCGGGGACCCGACGCCCGTCTACACGATCGACACGCCGCTTTCCCGGCTGACCGAGGCCGACCGGACGCTGCTTGCGGCCGGCATCCGCGTGGAAACGCTCGCGGAGGCGTACAAGCGCATCGAGGACTACGAGTGACGCGCGCCGCGCAGGCGGGATTCCGGACTGCAAAGCGTCGGACATGCCCCAGGGCATAAGAAAAGGGCGCCCGTTTCCGGGCGCCCCGCCGAGGAGAGGCTTTTACTTCATGCTCTCTTCGTAGGACTTGATCATCTTCTTGACCATCTGGCCGCCGATGGAGCCGGCCTGCTTGGAGGTCAGGTCGCCGTTGTAGCCCTGCTTGAGGTTGACGCCGACTTCGTTCGCAGCTTCCATCTTGAAGCGGTTCATTGCATCCTGTGCCTCGGGCACCATTGTGTTGTTGCTCATTGTCGTTTCTCCTTTTTTTCTTTTCTTCGCGTTTGTTGTTATTATTTTGATTTTGGAAAGGAGCATTATGCGTGACAGTTTTTAGCAGAATTCGCAGATTTTCACGACGCGCCGGCGAGCAGGCGCTCTCCCCCGTCCTGATGCGCGCCATCGCCTTCGCGCTGCAGGAATGACCGGCAGATGAGAAAAGCGGCACGGAAAGCATCCTGCAAAGCGGATATGCTTTACAGTCTCGGCGTTCCGTGCCGCTGCTACATATGAAATTTTGTGTCCCGGTGTAAAGGGCGGAAACATTGCGCGGGGTTCCTGCGCATCGCGGCGCTTCCGCCGGGCTGGCGTTACGGCGTCTCCGTTTCCCGCAGCTCTTTCTCGCAATTCAGGAGGCGCTGGTCGTACGTCTCGATTTTGCCGCGCAGCACCTTGAGCGACTCCTGCAGCTCGCGCTCCCGCTTCTCGAGCGCCGCATACTGCTGCTTCAAGAGCTCAAGGCGCTCCGGGATGGTCCCGTCGCCCGTGCGGCACAGCCGGCTGTATTCCTGCAGCATCGCGATGGAACACCCCGCGCTGCGCATGCAGCGGATAAAGCGGATCCAGTTGATTTCAAACGTCCCGTAGTCGCGCACGCCGTTTTCATCGCGCGGCACGGCCGGGATCAGCCCCTTTTCCTCGTAAAACCGCAGCGTGGTCGGCAGCATGCCAAATTGTTCAGCAACCTCTTTGATTCGCATTTTGATTCCCCTTCCCTGAATCACGTTTTGCACGTCGGAAGCAGCGCGCCGGCAGCGGCTGCTTTCCGCACGGATGATGCGGATGATCGCGTTAATCATCAGGCGGCGCAGAGGGCGCAAACGGCGCCGCTGCGTCTTAGCCTTATGAATAATGTTTAGTTTATACCCTCCAGATTGCTGGAAGTCAAGAATTTTTTCTGCAAAAATTAAACAGCACCTGCCGCAAAGCTGCGGGCAGATGCCGTTGTCTTTCATTGAAATCCGGATTACGGGCGGAACGAGCGCTTCACGCGCAGGCGGTTGATCGCGCGGGCCAGGTGGGCCTGCGCCATCTTGTATTCCTGCACGGTCTTTTTCTGCAGCATCGCTTCCTTTGCCTCCGCCACCGCGCGCTCGGCGCGGTTCGTGTCGATTTCCTCCGGGCGCTCGGCAGAGTCGACGAGCACGAGCACGTCGTTGTCCTCCACCTTGACAAGCCCGGCCGAAACCGCGGCGTACTGCGCGGGCTGCCCCGGCAGACGATACATCATCGTGCCGGGCACAACCGCCGCGATCAGGTTGCTGTGGTTCGCCTGGATGCCGTAGTCGCCCTCCGTGGTCGGCAGGATCAGCGACTCGCATTCGCCCTCGTAAAACGGGCTGTTCGCATGGTAGATGTGCACCTGGAACGTGTTCATCAGACCGCCTCCGTCTCCATTGCCTTCGCCTTGGCGATGACGTCCTCAAGCTGTCTCTTATACACATCTCCGAGCCCACGAGACTGCAGCTAATCTCGT
>USBH01000030.1 GCA_900552925.1 uncultured Oscillospiraceae bacterium | reverse complement strand
GCGCGGCTGCAGCGTCTGCGCAAATACCTGCCGGTCTCGCAGAGCCATCTCGAACAGAACGCGCCGGTGCCGCAGGAGATGAACTGGAACGGGGAGCTTGAGTTTTCGAACGTGCTCACGCTTTCGGACGACATCGGCCGCGCGATGGAGATGATGGTCGAGATCGGCGACGTGGAGGAATCGCTGCCCGGTCTGGACTGCGGCGCGTGCGGCGCGCCGACCTGCCGCGCGTTTGCGGAGGACGTGGTGCGCGGCAAGTGCCGGAAGGAGGACTGCATCTTCATCCTGCGCAAGGAGATCCAGCGCTTCGCGGACACGATCTCGAACCTGGAGGGCGGCATTTATCCGCACGGCGCGGAAAAGAACAGGCCCGACGCGGCGAAGGAAAGGAACGGTGAATGACATGCAAATCGATGTGCTGGCCGAAAAGCTCGGCTGGAAGCTGCTGACCGAGAGCAGCGGCGCGGACCGCGAGGCGCTCGGCTGCTACTGCGGCGATCTGCTGAGCTGGGTGATGGGCCGCGCCAAGGCGGACGACGTCTGGCTGACCGTCATGGGCAACATCAACGCGATCGCGGTCGCGACACTCGCGGACGTTTCGGCGATTGTGCTGGTCGAGGACGCCGCGCTCGACGCGGAGGCGCTCGCGCGCGCCAACCAGCAGGAGGTCGCGGTCTACACGACGTCGCTGCCCGCCTACGAAACGGCGCTGCAAATCGCTGCGGCGCTCGAAGCGTGACGGCGATGCGCCGCTACCGATACGACCTGCACACGCACTCGTGCCTGTCTCCCTGCGGGGACAACGACATGACGCCGAACAACCTCGTCAATATGGCCGCGCTGCTCGGCTGCGAGATCCTCGCGGTCACCGACCACAACACCTGCCGGAACGCGCCGGCGGCCGTGCGCGTCGGCGAAGCGGCGGGCGTGCTCGTCATCCCGGGCATGGAGCTGTGCACCGCGGAGGAGGCGCACGTCGTCTGCCTGTTCGAGACGGTCGAGGCTGCGCTCGCGTTTGACGAATACGTGGCGGCGCACACGATGCACATCCCGAACCGGCCGGAGATCTTCGGCGAGCAGCTGATTTTAAACGAGCGGGATGAGGAGATCGGCCGGATCGACCGTCTGCTGATCACCGCGACCGAGATCAGCGTCAACGACGTGCAGGCGCTTGTCGCGTCGTACGGCGGAGTAGCGTTTCCCGCGCATGTGGACAAGGATGCCTACAGCGTGACGGCCGCGCTCGGCGCGATCCCGCCGGAGGCCGGCTTCCGGGCGGCGGAGCTTTCGGGCGGCGCGGACCGCGCGGCGCAGCTCCGGCTGTACCCGGAGCTGCAGGACATGATTCTGCTGCGCGATTCCGACGCGCACTACCTGCACCTGATGCAGGAAAACATGGCGCAGGTCGAGCTGCCGGCGCGCACGGCCGGGGCGCTGCTCGACGTGCTCCGCGGCTGCGGGCCGGGGCGCTTTCTGGATGTGGACCCCTGAGCGGGCGTTATGCGAATTTTGCATAACGCCCGCTTTTTGAATATCGGAATTCCGACGGCAGCTTTCCCGGCTCTGCTTTCTTCGGAAAAGGGCGGGAACAAATAGATATATTTTTATCGATATGAAATATCGATAAAAATATAGACAAACTGAAAAGAGTTTTTTGGAATGTATACCGAATCTGTATGCTTTTTTTGCCGGGCAAAAGCGAGAATTTTGTATTTTGCGGCAAAAAAATTCGCGAAATTTTTGTCATGCACAGACCAAAGATTCCGTTATAATTCTTTAGGAGAATTATACTGTATATCGATTTTGATATAATGCAAAGAGACGTGCCGCGCTCCGCGGATGTTTCGCGCCCGGCGCGCAGCGCGTAGTTTGAAACATTTTCCACTATTTTTTCAGGGAGGAAATACAATGCAAAAGCGTATCAGTACCATACCGTTTACCGATACTCCTGAACAGCACCAGAAGCTGCTCGAATTGATCGAGTCGCTGAAGGGCCGGCAGGGCGCGGTCATGCCCGCGCTGCAGGGCGCGCAGGAGATCTACGGTTATCTTCCGATGGAGGTACAGAAGGAAATCGCGCGCGGACTCGACGTTTCCCTCGAGGAGGTTTACGGCGTTTCCACCTTCTACTCGCAGTTTTCGCTGACGCCGAAGGGCAAGTACAACATTTCGGTCTGCCTCGGCACCGCCTGCTACGTCAAGGGCGCGGACAAGGTGCTCGACCGTCTCGTCACGAAGCTCGGCATCCAGCCGGAGGAATGTACGGAGGACGGCCTGTTCTCGCTGACGGCCTGCCGCTGCATCGGCGCCTGCGGCCTCGCCCCGGTCCTCACGGTCAACGAGGACGTTTACGGCCGCCTTGTGCCGGAGGACGTCGATAAGATCCTCGCCAAGTACACGGCGTAAGGCCATGCGGGAGCTTTCGCTGAACGTGATGGACATCGTGCAGAACTCGATCCGCGCCGGCGCGTCGCTCACGACGATCCGGATCGACGAATCGGTTCCCGGCGATACGCTCGCCATCACGGTGACGGACAACGGCTGCGGCATGAGCGAGGAGCAGGTGAAAAGCGTGGTCGACCCGTTTTTCACGACGCGTACGACCCGCAAGGTCGGCCTCGGCGTACCGCTTTTCAAGATGGAGGCGGAGATGACGGGCGGCTCGTTCACGATCGACTCGAAGCTCGGCGCCGGCACGACGCTGACGGCGGTCTTTCGCCCGTCGCACGTCGATATGATCCCGCTCGGCGACATCGGTTCCGTCATCCACCTGCTGATCACCTGCAACCCCGAGATCGATTTCGAGTACATCCGCACGAAGACGGGTGCGGACGGCGCGGAAAAGCGCGCGTCGCTCGACACGCGGGCGCTCCGGGAGCAGCTTGGGGAGATCCCCTTCAGCGAACCGGAGGTTTCCGCATGGATCCGGGACTATATAGCGGAGATGGACGGGGAGGTCGGCGCCTGACCATCGAACGAACCACAAAATGCGCACGGCGCAGAAAGGAACAGGCTTTACAATGAAATCATTAGCTGAACTTCAGGCAATCCGAGATAGAGCGAGAGCAGCGGTCAACATCCGCGAGAATTCCGAGGCGAAGACGCGCGTGCTCGTCGGCATGGCGACCTGCGGCATCGCCGCGGGCGCAAGACCCGTTCTCACCGCGATCGTCGACGAGGTCGCAAAGCGCGGCCTTTCCGACATCATGGTCACGCAGACGGGCTGCATCGGCATCTGCCAGTATGAGCCGGTCGTCGAGGTCATCGACGCCGCCGGCGACAAGACTACATACGTGAAAATGACACCCGAAAAGGCGCTGCGCGTTGTCAACGACCACCTGGTCAACGGCAACGTCGTCACGGAATACACCATCGGCGCAAATCAGAAATAAGGAGGTTAAACTATGTTCCGTTCCAATGTTCTGGTCTGCGGCGGTACGGGCTGCACCTCCTCGAACAGCGAGAAGATCATCGAAAAGCTGCACGAGGAGATCAACGCCAAAGGCCTTGAAAAGGAAGTCAACGTCGTTCGGACCGGCTGCTTCGGCCTCTGCGCGCTCGGCCCGATCATGATCGTTTACCCCGAAGGCGCTTTCTACAGCATGGTCACCCCGGAGGATGTTCCGGAGATCGTCGAAGAGCACCTTCTGAAGGGCCGTATCGTCAAGCGCCTCCTCTACAAGGAGACCGTCGTCGACGATACCACAACGAAGTCCCTCAACGAGACGCAGTTCTATGAGAAGCAGATGCGCGTCGCGCTGCGCAACTGCGGCGTCATCAACCCGGAGGTCATCGACGAGTACATCGCGCTCGACGGCTACCAGGCGGTCGGCAAGATCCTCACGGAGAAGATCCCGCCGGAGCAGGTCATCCAGACGATGCTCGACTCCGGTCTGCGCGGCCGCGGCGGCGCGGGCTTCCCGACGGGCCTCAAGTGGAAATTTGCGGCGGCCAACCAGGCCGACCAGAAATACGTGTGCTGCAACGCCGACGAGGGCGACCCGGGCGCGTTCATGGACCGCTCGATCCTCGAGGGCGACCCGCACAGCATCATCGAAGCGATGACGATCGCCGGCTACGCGATCGGCGCGACGCAGGGCTACGTCTACATCCGCGCCGAGTACCCGATCGCCGTCAAGCGCCTGCAGATCGCGATCGACCAGGCGCGCGAATACGGCCTGCTCGGCAAGAACATCTTTGATTCCGGCTTCGATTTCGACATCGAGCTGCGCCTCGGCGCGGGCGCGTTCGTCTGCGGCGAGGAGACGGCGCTGATGACCTCCATCGAGGGCAAGCGCGGCGAGCCGAGATGCCGCCCGCCGTTCCCGGCGCTCAAGGGCCTGTTCCAGAAGCCGACCGTCCTCAACAACGTCGAAACGTATGCGAATATCCCGCAGATCTTCCTCAAGGGGCCCGCGTGGTTCCGCAGCATCGGCACCGAGAAGAGCCCCGGCACGAAGGTGTTCGCGCTCGGCGGCAAGATCCACAACACGGGCCTCGTCGAGGTCCCGATGGGCACCACGCTGCGCGAGGTCGTCGAAGACATCGGCGGCGGCATCCCGGGCGGCCACAAGTTCAAGGCTGCGCAGACCGGCGGCCCGTCCGGCGGCTGCATCCCGGCGTCGCTCATCGACACGCCGATCGACTACGACTCGCTGATCGCCATCGGCTCCATGATGGGCTCCGGCGGCCTGATCGTCATGGACGAGACGACCTGCATGGTCGACATCGCGAAGTTCTTCCTCGAGTTCACGGTTGACGAATCCTGCGGCAAGTGCACGCCGTGCCGCGTCGGCACGAAGCGCCTGCTCGAGATCCTCAACAAGATCACGAGCGGCAACGGCACGCTCGAGGACATCGACCGCCTCGAAGAGCTCTGCTACTACATCAAGGAGAACTCGCTGTGCGGCCTCGGCCAGACCGCGCCGAACCCGGTTCTCTCCACGCTCAAATATTACCGTGACGAGTACATCGCGCACGTTACCGAGAAACGCTGCCCGGCCGGCGCATGTAAGGCACTCACGAATTATGTCATCGACGCCGAAAAGTGCAAGGGCTGCACGCTCTGCGCCCGCAACTGCCCGGTCGGCGCGATCTCCGGCGCCGTCCGCCAGCCGCACGTCATCGACACGCAGAAGTGCATCAAGTGCGGTGTCTGCCGTGAAAAGTGCAAGTTCGGCGCAATCGAGAAGAAATAAGGAAGGAGTGTGTATACAATGGATATGGTAAACATCAAGATCAACGGCATGGCCTGCGAAGTGCCTGCCGGCAGCACGATCCTTGAAGCTGCCAGAGAGGCCGGAATCGACATTCCTACCCTTTGCTTCTTGAAGGACATCAACCAGATCGGCGCATGCCGCATGTGCATGGTCGAGGTTAAGGGCGCGCGTTCGCTCGTCGCCGCGTGCGTATATCCCGTAAACGAAGGCATGGAGGTGTTCACCAACACGCCGAAGGTGCAGAAATCGAGAAAGATGACGCTGGAGCTGCTGCTCTCCGTCCATGACCGCAAGTGCCTCTCCTGCAAGAGAAGCGGCACCTGCGAGCTGCAGAAGCTCTGCAACGACATGGGCATCGACGACGAGAACCGCTTCGAGGGCGCGGTGCCCGCGGGCAAGAAGGATTACTCCACGCTGCACCTCGAGCGCGACAACGCGAAGTGCATCCTCTGCCGCCGCTGCGTCGCGGCCTGCCAGCAGCAGCACGTCGCCGTGATCGGCGCGAACAACCGCGGCTTCGATACCGAAATTGGCTGCGCGTTTGAGCAGCCGCTCAGCCACGTGGCGTGCGTCTCCTGCGGCCAGTGCATCAACGCCTGCCCGACCGGCGCGCTCACCGAAAAAGACAACACGCAGGACGTCCTCAACGCGATCAACGACCCGGACAAGATCGTCATCGTGCAGACGGCGCCGGCGGTCCGCGCCGCGCTCGGCGAGGAATTCGGCCTGCCGATCGGCACGAACGTCGAGGGCAAGATGGTCGCGGCGCTGCGCCGCCTCGGCTTCGACAAGGTGTTCGACACCGACTTCGGCGCCGACATGACGATCATGGAGGAAGCGAACGAGTTCATCGACCGCGTGAAGAACGGCGGCAAGCTGCCGATCATCACCTCCTGCTCGCCCGGCTGGGTCAAGTTCTGCGAGCACTATTACCCGAACCTCACGGAAAACCTCTCCACCTGCAAGTCGCCGCAGCAGATGACCGGCGCGCTTATCAAGACATGGTACGCCGAGAAGGAGGGCATCGACCCCGAAAAGATCGTTTCCGTTTCCGTCATGCCGTGCGTTGCGAAGAAGTTTGAGATCATGCGCAACGACGAGGCGGCGGCCGGTCTGCCGGACGTCGACATTTCGATCACGACGCGCGAGCTCGCCCGCATGATCAAGATGGCGCAGCTCAACTTCCAGCGCCTGCCGGAAGAGGAGTTCGACCCGGCGATGGGCGTTTCCACCGGCGCCGCGACGATCTTCGGCGCGACGGGCGGCGTGCTCGAGGCCGCGCTGCGCACCGCGGCGGACGTGCTCGAGGGCACCGACCACGCGAACGTCGAGTACACGGAGATCCGCGGCACGCAGGGCTTCAAGGAGGCCGTGTACAAGGTTGCGGGCATGGATGTGAAGGTTGCGGTCGTCAGCGGCCTCAACAACGCGAACGAGCTGCTCTCGAAGATCGAGAAGGGCGAGGCGGAGTACCACATCGTCGAGGTCATGTGCTGCCCGGGCGGCTGTGTCAACGGCGGCGGCCAGCCGATTCAGCCCGCGTCCGTCCGCAGCTTTACGGACATCAAGGCACTGCGCGCAAAGGCGCTCTATGATGAGGACGCGGCCAAGACGCTCCGCAAGAGCCACCTGAACCCGATCGTCCACGAGTGCTACGAGTGGATCGGAGGTCCTCCGGGCTGCCACAAGGCGCACGAGATTCTCCACACCTCGTATGTGAAGCGCGACAGATTCTAAAAAAATAGATCCCCGAAGCCGGAATAGCTTCGGGGATTCTTTTTCGAAAAGGAGGCGCCTATGGGGCTTATGCAATTTGGAATGCCCTATCTTTGTGAGACAGAGGAAATTGAGGATGCAGCCGTGCTGTGCAAACGGCTTGGTTTGGATTTTGTGGAACTCAATATGAGTTTTCCCAAGTGTTCTGTCGATGTGCTTTCAGCGGATGCACTCTGGCGTTTGCGCACACGGTACGATATTTATTTTACTCTGCATATGGATGAAAACTTTGATCCTTGTACCTTTTGTGCAGGTGTGCGTGAAGCCTATCTCCAGATGTTTCGGTCGGCTTTATCGTTGGCACGCGATTTGGAGGTACCGATCATCAACATGCATCTGCCGCGCGGCATATACGTCACACTGCCGGAAAAACGGGTGTATCTTTATGAGCGGGAAGAACAGCACTTCCTCACGTGTCTGCGTACGCTGCGGGCATTAGTGGAAGAGGCAAAGATTCCGGTCGCCGTGGAAAATACAAGCGGTTTTGCGCCGTATGAACGTCGTGCGCTCGATATGCTTCTGGAAAGCCCGTATTTTGGTCTGACGCTGGACATCGGGCACAGCGCCGCGACCGAAGAATGTGACCTGCCATTCTATGAAAAGCATCGGGAGAAACTCCTGCACATGCACGCACATGATGCGTGGGGAAAACGGGATCATCTGGCGTTTGGAGACGGTCAGATAGATCTGCACGAACGGCTGAATCGCGCACGGGCGGCCAAAGCGCGTATTGTGCTTGAGACCAAGACGATTGCTGCGTTGGAAAAATCTGTGCCGCAGCTGTTGGAATTTGGCGGCAGGCTATAAGTCGAACGAAATAGGCAGTTAGGTGATTGCAACAATAAGTAAAAAACAGACCCCGGTTTACGCCGAGGTCTGCTTTAATTTATTTGTGGTACAGGTTGTTGTTCTCGTAGGTCGGCTCGCAGGTGACGTTCACGCCGAGGCGCTTGAACACGCTGTCGTCCACATTCGAGAGGATGACCGTCGAGTGCGCGTCGCAGCCGTTCAGCGCGTCGAGCTGCTGCATGGCCTTCATCGCGTTTGCGTCGGTCGCGGCGCTGATCGCGAGCGCGACGAGCATCTCGTCGGTGTGCAGGCGCGGGTTGCGGCTCTGCATGTAGTCGATCTTGAGCGTCTGGATCGGCCCGATGACGGTCGGCGAAATCAGGTTGATCGCGTCGTCGATGCCCGCCAGCGTCTTGAGCGCGTTGAGCATCGCGGCGGAGGAAGCGCCGAACAGCGCGGTCGTCCGCCCGGTGACGATCTGGCCGTCGGGCAGCTCGATGGCGGCCGCAGGCCCGCCGGTGCGGTCCGAAACGGCGAGCGCCGCCGGAACGACGCCGCGGTTCTCGGGCTCCAGATTCAGCGTGCGCATCAGAAGCTCGATCTTCTGCAGCTCCTCCTCGGAGGAAAGGCCCTGCCGCACAAGGCAGGCCGTCTTGAAGTAGCGGCGGATGATCTCCTGCTTCGAAGCCTCGCGGCACGCCTCGTCGTCGACGATCGAAAGGCCCGCCATGTTGACGCCCATATCCGTCGGGCTCTTGTAGGGGCACTCGCCGTAGATGCGCTCGAAAATCGCGCGCAGCACCGGGAAAATCTCGATGTCGCGGTTGTAGTTGACGGTCGTCTCGCCGTACGCCTCGAGGTGGAAGGGATCGATCATGTTCACGTCGTTGAGGTCGGCCGTCGCGGCCTCATAGGCGAGGTTCACCGGGTGCTTGAGCGGCAGGTTCCAGATGGGGAACGTCTCAAACTTCGCGTACCCGGCCTTGATGCCGCGCTTGTGCTCGTGGTAGAGCTGCGAGAGGCAGGTCGCCATCTTGCCGCTGCCCGGGCCGGGCGCCGTGACGACGACGAGCGAGTGCGTCGTCTCGATGTAGTCGCTGCGGCCGTAGCCCTCGTCGCTGACGATCAGCTTGAGGTCGGCGGGATAATTCGGGATGCGGTACAGGCGGTAGACCTTGAGGCCGAGGGCCGTCATGCGCTTTTCGAAAATCTCGGCGGAGGGCTGGTCCGCGTACTGCGTCAGCGCGATGCTGCCGACGTACAGGCCGAAGCCGCGGAAAACGTCGATCAGGCGGATCACGTCGGTGTCGTAGGTGATGCCGAGGTCGCCACGGCGCTTGTTCTTTTCGATGTCGTTCGCGTTGATCGCGATCACGATCTCGGCCTGGTCCTTGAGCTCGAGCAGCATCTTGATCTTGTTGTCCGGCTCAAAGCCCGGCAGCACGCGGGAAGCGTGGTAATCGTCGAAGAGCTTGCCGCCGAATTCGAGATACAGCTTGCCGCCGAACTGGTTGATGCGCTCGCGGATGCGCTCCGACTGCAGCCGGATGTACTTTTGACTGTCAAAACCGATTTTTCTCATAAACATTCTGCCCCTTTCGCGTCCCTCTCCATCCTGCAAAAATCCATAAAAAAACGGGCATTCTGCGGCCCGGTGAAAAAACTAGGTCTATTATAGCAAAAACGGGCGCGATATGCAAGGGCATTGCGCGAAAAAACACCGGACCCGCGCGCGGTTGTCAGGCAGGCCGGAACGTGGTATAATAAAATCTGTAATGTGGAAGTGAAACGGAAGCGCCCGCCTGCGGGGAGACGGCGGAGCGCAAAGGACGGGAGAGAAACCGATGGACAAGCTGATTCTGGGCATACTGGCGCACGTCGACGCCGGAAAAACGACGCTTTCGGAGGCCATGCTGTACGCGGGCGGGCAGCTGCGGAAGCTCGGCCGCGTCGACCACCAGAACGCCTTTCTCGATACCGACGTGCAGGAGCGCGAGCGCGGCATCACGATTTTTTCGAAGCAGGCCGTGCTGCCGCTCGGCGACGTCGAGTTTACGCTGCTGGACACGCCCGGCCACGTCGACTTTTCGAGCGAGATGGAGCGCACGCTGCAGGTGCTCGACTACGCCGTGCTCGTCATCAGCGGCACGGACGGCGTGCAGAGCCACACGCGCACGCTCTGGCAGCTGCTCGAGCGCTACAGCGTGCCGACGTTCCTTTTCGTCAACAAGATGGACCTCGGCGGGGCGGACCGGGCGGCGCTGCTCGCGTCTCTGCAGGGCGACCTTTCCGCCGCGTGCGTCGACTTTTCCACAGAGGACGGCGATTTTCTGGAAAACGTCGCGATGTGCAGCGAGGAAACGCTGGCCGCTTACCTCGAGACCGGCCGCGTGGAGACGGCGGAGATCCGGGTGCTGATCGCCGCGCGGAAGCTGTTCCCCTGCTGGTTCGGCTCCGCCCTGAAGCTCGACGGCGTGGAAGCGTTCCTGCGCGGCATGGCGCGGTACGCGCGCGTGCCGCAGTACCCCGAGGAGTTCGGCGCGAAGGTCTACAAGATCGGCCACGACGCGCAGGGCGCGCGGCTGACGTACCTCAAGGTGACGGGCGGCGCGCTGCCCGTCAAATCGGTGCTTTCGGGCGGCGCGGGGGACAGGGCTTGGTCGGAAAAGGCCGACCAGCTCCGCATCTATTCGGGCGGGAAGTACCGCCTTGCGGAGGCGGTGCCGGCCGGCGGCGTCTGCGCCGTCACCGGGCTGACAAAAACGTATCCGGGCGAGGGCCTCGGCGCGGAGCCCGATACGCCCGCGCCGGTGCTCGACAGCTTCCTGACGTACCAGGTGATTCTGCCCGCGGACTGCGAGCCGCACACGGCCGTGCAGCGGCTGCGGCTTCTGGAGGAGGAGGACCCGCAGCTGCACGTCGTGTGGAACGAGCAGCTGCGCGAGCTGCACGTGCAGCTCATGGGCTGTCTCTTATACACATCTGACGCTGCCGACGAATTAGACGGTGTAG
>USBH01000029.1 GCA_900552925.1 uncultured Oscillospiraceae bacterium | reverse complement strand
GAACACAAGCATGCAGACCGGCGCGGTCTGCGGCGGCAGGCCGAGCAGCGCCCGGTGCGTCTCGAAGTTTTCGATGATGTCGCCGATGTAGCACGAGCCGACGCCGAAGCTCTCCGCGGCCGTACAGGCGGCGTGCGCGGCGATCACCGCGTCGTTTGTCGCGAGGATCAGGTCGCTCAGCTGCGGGGGCGGCACGTCGCCCGCGTCGCAGCCGGCGAGCTTGAATTTCCGGTACCAGCGGTGGTAATCCGCGCAGAAAATCAGCACCATTTTGGCCGAGGCGATGAACGGCTGGTCGTCGCAGGTGACGGCCAGCTTGTCCTTGACCGCCTGGTCGGTGATGTCGAGTATCGAATACAGCATCATGTTGCCCGCGGTCGGCGCGCGCATCGCGGCGTTGAGGATGGCTTCCCGGATTTCGGCCGGGATCTCCCGGTCCTCAAAAACGCGCACGGATTTGCGCGCGTTGAGCAGGCGGATGGTTTCATTCATGGCAGGCGCAGCCCCTTTCTGCAGTTTTCTTTCAGTCTACCACAAAGGCCGTGAAAAGTAAATTGCGTTTTACAGGCTTTGTGTTGACAAAAATAACAGCCGCGTTATAATAATATCAAAAGGACATTGAGGGGGAAGGCAGTATGGAGCTGTATCAGATTACAGGCAGACTGCATAAGCTGGAACTCGTGCGCATGCTGGCGCAAAGGAATGAGATCTGTAAGGACGGGCTGTATGCGGGGCAAATGCCCGTGCTCAATTATCTTGCGGAGCACCCGGGCTGCACGCAGGTGGAAATGGCGGATTTCCTGCAGGTGAGCCCGGCGTCTATCGCGCTCTCCACAAAGCGGCTGCAAAAGGCCGGCTATTTGACGAAGGAGGTCGACGAGGACAACCTGCGCTGCAAGCGGCTGTACCTTTCCGCGCAGGGCGCGCAGGTGCGCGAGCTCTGCCGGGAAAAGATGGACCTTCTCGACCGGAAGGCGTTCGAGGGCTTTTCGGAGGAGGAGCTGTGCACGCTGGTGCAGCTGATCGACCGCATCACGATCAACCTGACCGGCGAGACGGAAAACGTCGTCAACGGCGAGACCTTCGGCACGCTCCACCGGCAGCTTGAGAGCATGGCGTGCGGGGGCAAGGACGATTGAGCCGCAAACCCGATGCCTTTTATCACAGCGCTTTATAAAAATATCAAATACAAGGGTGTGTTCTTTCACTATAATTAGGGTGCATCCATATCGAGGAAACATGCAATGCCGATGAACCGCGCAAAATTTCACTTTGACAATACCTACGCCAGCATGGACATGCTGTACGGGCCGTATATCCTCTACCAGATCGGCGACCTCAGCTGCGAGCCGGGCTATCAGACGTTCGAGCACGAGCAGTCGGTCTATGAGATCACCTATGTGCTTTCCGGAAGCGGTTCGTTTCACGTGGATTCGCACACGTACGGCATGGAGAAAGGCGATCTGCTCATCACGCGCAAGGGGGAGATGCACAACATCGTCTCCTCAGAGAGCGACCCGCTGCGGTATTTTTATCTCGGCTTCGACTTTTCCGAGCCGGTGCGCAGCGAGCACGTCTTTCAGCTCAAGCGCTTTTTCGACCAGAGCGGCGAGGTCAAGGTCTCGAACAGCCGCGGCGTGCAGGAGCCGTTTATGAAGATCCTCTCCGAATTCATTTCGGACGACGTCCTTTCAAATCTTCTGATCGAGGCGTACATGCACGAGATCATCTGCGGCGTGTACCGGATTTTCAGCCGGCGCTATTACAGGAGCTACCTGCTGAGCGGCAGCAACAACGCCGACGAAAAGCTGGTTTACGACGTGATCAATTACATCGACGTAAACCTCGAATCGATGGAAAATCTGAGCGCGCTCAGCAGCGCGTTCGGGTACAGCTACACCCACATCGCGCAGAAGTTTTCCGCGCTGACCGGGGAAAGCCTCAAGGCCTACCACACGAAGCGGCGGTTTGAAAAGGCGAATGAATATCTACGCGAGGGCTATTCGGTCACCAAGGTCGCCGAGCTGATGGGTTTCAAGTCTATTCACGCGTTCAGCCGTGCCTACAAAAAGTATGTGGGCATCGCGCCGCGAGAATATAAAAAACGGGAGGAGCAGAGCCGCAAGGCGTCGGGCTCGCTCACGGAAAACAGTTAAAGGAGTTATTATCATGAAAGTTGCCGTCATCGGATGCGGTACGATTGCAAATGCAGCGCACATCCCATCCTACATGAACAACCCGGAAGCGGAAATCAAGTATTTCTGCGACATCATCCCCGAGCGCGCGGAAGCCGCCGTGGAGAAGTACGGCTGCGGCAAGGCCGTCGTCGATTACCACGACGTGCTCGCCGACCCGGAAGTGGAAGCGGTCTCGGTCTGCACGCCGAACAACGTGCACCCGACGATCACGATCGACGCGCTGCGCGCAGGCAAGAACGTCCTGTGTGAGAAGCCGGCTGCGAGAACGTACAAGGAAGCGCTCGAGATGCAGAAGGTGCAGCATGAGACGGGCAAGGTGCTTAACATCGGCGTTGTCAACCGCTTCAACGACAGCGTCAACCTGATCAAGAAGTACATCGACGACGGCAAGCTCGGCGACGTCTACCACGTCTACGCGAGCTTCCGCGCACACCGCTCGATCCCGGGCCTCGGCGGCGCCTTCACGACGAAGGAAATCGCCGGCGGCGGCGCGCTGATCGACTGGGGCGTCCACTACCTCGACATCGTCATGTACTGCTGCGGCGACCCGAAGGTCAAGACCGTCACGGGCGAAGTGTTCAGCAAGCTCGGCGTCGACATGAAGGGCTACGCCTACAAGGACATGTGGGCAGGCCCGCCGAAGTACGACGGCGTTTACGACGTTGACGATTCCGTCGTCGGCATGATCCGCACGGACGGCCCGGTCATCTCCCTGCATGGCGCGTGGGCGCAGAACATCGGCGTCGCGGAGCAGTACATCGACTTCATCGGCGACAAGGCTGGCATCCGCCTGCAGTACGGCAAGGACTTCACGGTTTACACCGCGGAGCACGGCGCGCTCGTCGAGTATAAGCCGGAGTTCAAGATGCGCGACCATTTCCAGAATGAGATCGACGCGTTCATCAACTGCATCAAGACCGGCGAAAAGCTGCCGTCGCACATCGACACGGTCATCATCACCGCGCAGATGATGCAGGCGATCTACGATTCCTCCGCACAGCACAGGGAGATCGTCCTCGGCGAATAAGCCGCGGCAGACCATCTCAAATTTCAAGGAAAGGACTGTTTTCTATGTATCCTTTTTCCATCGGCGTTCTGATGGACGGCTTCCGCACCGATACGCTGACCGCGCTCGATAAGGCGGCGGCTGTCGGCGCAAAGGGCATTCAGGTTTATGCGACGAAGGGCGAGCTTTCGCCGGAGAACATGAATGCCGAGGCGCGCCGCGAGTTTCTGAAGCGCGTCAAGGACCACGGCCTCGTGATTTCCGCGCTCTGCGGCGACCTCGGCCACGGCTTCAACGACCCGGCGCTGAATCCGGATCTGATCGAGCGCTCGAAGCGCATCGTCGATCTCGCGAAGGATCTGGAGACCGACGTGATCACGACGCACATCGGCGTTGTGCCGGCCGACCCGACGCACCCGCGCTATGCGATCATGCAGGACGCCTGCGGCAAGCTGGCCGCCTATGCGGACTCGATGCAGGCGCATTTTGCGGTGGAGACCGGCCCGGAAGTCGCGGCGACGCTCAAGGGCTTCCTCGACGGCCTGCATTCGAAGGGCGTTTCCGTCAACCTCGACCCGGCCAACTTCGTCATGGTCACGGGTGACGACCCGGTGCAGGCGGTCTACACGCTGAAGGATTATATCGTCCACACGCACGCAAAGGACGGCAAGCGCCTCCACTATGTCGACCCGGAAATCCTCTACGGCATGGAAGAATCCGACATGCTGCAGGACCCCTCGTTCATCGAGCTGCCGCTCGGCGAGGGCGACGTCGATTTCCCGGCGTACCTCAAGGCGCTGAACGACATCGGCTATAAGGGCTTCCTGACGATCGAGCGCGAAGTCGGCGAAGATCCGGAAGGCGATATCCGCAAGGCGGTGGATTTCCTCCGCGCGCATATCTGATCGGTTTTTAACAGTAGAGAAGGACGGTGGACGCCGTCCTTCTTTTGTCTCAATCAAGGGGGAACGAAAATGAAGGAACGCGAAGTCTGGGATGCAGTCGATGCCGAAGGTCGGAAGCTGGGCTTCGATTTGTACCGCGACGCGTGGGACACGCCGCGCCGCCCGGCGGGCGCGTATCACGAGGTCGTGCAGATCATCGTTTTCACAAAGCAGCGCGAGGTGCTCGTCACGCAGCGCGACCCGCACAAGAAATTCGGGCGCAAGTGGGAGGTCACCGGTGGCTCCGTGCTGAAAGGGGAGACGTGCCTTGCGGGCGCGGCGCGCGAATTGCGCGAGGAAACGGGTATCGCGGTCTCCGAAGCGGCGCTGACGCTGATCGACCGGCAGGTCCGCACGGACCCGCCGTGCATCTATTACGTCTACGCCGTGACTGTGCCGGACAAAAACGTACCGATCACGCTGCAGCCCGGCGAGACCGTCGACAGCAAGTTCATCCCGTTCGAAGCGTTTCTGCAGGCGGCGCACAGCGAGGAATACGTGCTCTGGTGCGTCGAGTCGTGCGAAATGCAGCTTCGCGGTTACGCGGATGCAATCAGATGACGGCGCGAAAAAAACTTATGCATTTTCCCGTTTCCTGTTGAATTCCGCCGGCCGCTGTGCTAGAATCTCAACGGTTAAAATATAACGGGTGCATACCCGAAAAACGGGAGCGTTACGGCAATGAAGAACCCAGTAAAGCAGATCGGCCAGGCGGAATTCAAGAATTTTCTTCTGATTACACTCGGCACGGTCCTCACGGCGGTCGGCATCTATTTTTTCAAGTTTCCGAACAACTTCTCCACCGGCGGCGTCAGCGGTATTTCCATCCTGCTCGGCAAGCTCGTGCCGTTCCTTTCGCCGGCGGTTTCGATGTGGGTGATCAACCTGATCCTGCTTTTGATCGGCTTCCTGTTTTTCGGGCGCGGCTTCGGTTTGATGACGGCGTACTGCAGCATGCTGTATTCCTTCCTGACCTGGCTTTTTGAAGTGATCTACCCGATGACGGCGCCGTTCACAGACCAGCCGTTTCTGGAGCTCTGCTTCGCGATGATGCTCCCGGCGGTGGGCTCTGCGATCCTGTTCAACTGCAACGCCTCCACCGGCGGAACAGACATCGTCGCTATGATCCTCAAAAAGTATACGAGCCTCGACATCGGCAAGGCGCTGCTGGTCAGCGATGCGCTGATCGCGTTCTCCGCCTGCTTCGTCTTCGACATCCGCACCGGCCTGTTTTCTCTGCTCGGCCTGATCATCAAGGCGTTTGTCGTGGATTCCGTGATCGAGAGCATCAACCTGTGCAAATACTTTTCGATCGTCACCTCCTGCCCCGATGCAATCTGCGATTACATCATCCGGGAGATGAACCGGAGCTCCACCGTGATTGATGCGATCGGCGCCTATTCGCACGAGGACAGAAAGGTGATCCTCGTGGCCTGCCGCCGCAGCGAGGCGGTCAGACTGCGCCAGTACATCAAAACGGTCGACCCGAAAGCGTTCATGTTTATCACGAACACGAGCGAAATCATCGGCAAAGGCTTTCGGACGGTATGAATTCCGAACAGTATAAATCCATATAAAGAAGAAAAGGGCTTCCGGCGGAAGCTCTTTTTTTGAAAAAATTTTTTATTTAAGTCTTGACTTAATCAAAAAGACGGCTATAATTAAGTATAGACTTAATCAAAAGGCGGTGTGGAAATGGCAGGAAACAGTGCGGCGTTCAAGGCGCTGGCGGACGAAAACCGCATGCTGATTCTGCGGCTTCTGCTGCGGCGCAACTGCTGCGTTCGCGCGCTGTCGCGGCAGCTCGACATATCGGAAGCGGCGGTGTCGCAGCATCTGAAAGTGCTGCGCGAAGCCGGGCTGATCCTCGGCGAAAAATCCGGCTATTTCACGCACTACACGGTCAACCGTTCCGCGCTTCAGGCGCTCGCCGACGCGCTCTCCGCGATGGCGCGCGCGGCCGAATGCGTACCCTGCACGCCGCTGCACGGCGGGTGCTCGGCGGCGGAATTCGAAAAATGCCGCAACGCGGCGAAGGCGATGCAGCCCGCGGGCGAAAACGGTCAAATCAATTGGAAAGGAAACAGAGATATGAAAATTGCAGTCACCTACCAGAACGGACAGATCTTCCAGCACTTCGGCCATTGCGAGGCCTTCAAGTTCTACACCGTGGAAAACAACGCAGTCGTGTCGAGCGAGGTCATCAGCGCGGTCGGCAGCGGCCACGGCGCGCTTGCGGGCTTTTTGAAGACGCACGGCGCAGATACGCTGATCTGCGGCGGCATTGGCGGCGGCGCGCGCACGGCGCTGGCCGAGGCGGGCATCGAGCTGTTCCCGGGCGCTTCCGGCAGCGCGGATGCGGCCGTCCAGTCGCTTCTGAACGGCACACTGATCTTCAACCCCGACACCGTGTGTAGCCACCACCATCACGGCGAGGGACATGACTGCGGCAGCCACAGCTGCGGCGAGGACAAGCACGGCTGTGCAGGCAACCACTGATTCCAAAACGGGAACCGTCTATGCGAACCGCCCTTCATTTGTCATTCCGTCTGTCTGACAAATGGGGGCGGTTCGTTCTTGAGCGGCTCCCGTTTTTTGGTCTGCGGAGACTTTGCGAAAGCGTTTGAAAAAGCGCGGATTATGTGGTATACTCTCTTTTATAGGCTGCGGACGGCTGCCGGTTGGCTGCAAAAAAACCGGCGGCGCGCTGCTTTTCCGGCTTTGTTCCGGAAGTGAAAAGGGGATGATGGTATGTCCAATCCATACAGGGATGAATTCATCGCGCTGTACACGGCCAATATCGCGCGGGACGGCGCGCAGAAGCTGCTGGCCTGGCTAGACACGACCGATTTCTACACGGCGCCGGCGAGCACGAAGTTCCACTGTGCCTGCACGAGCGGGCTTGTGATGCACAGCGTCAACGTCTACAAGGTGCTGCGCGAGCGGTACTTCACAGAGGGCGACAGCGAGGAGAGCTACGCGATCTGCGCGCTGCTGCACGACGTCTGCAAGTCGCAGTATTACAAGACCTCCACGCGGAACGTCAAGAACGAGGAGACGGGCCAGTGGGAGAAAAAGCCGTTCTACATGGTGGAGGATGCGTTCCCGTTCGGACACGGGGAGAAATCCGTCTACCTGATCGAGCGGTTCATGCGCCTGAAGCCGGCGGAGGCCATGGCGATCCGCTGGCACATGGGCGGCTTTGACGACGCGGCGAAGGGCGGCAGCTTTGCAATCAGCGTGGCGTTCGACCGCTACCCGCTGGCCGTCAAGCTGCATCTGGCGGATCTAGAGGCGACGTATCTGCGTGAAAAAGGGACCTCCGAGGTTCGTTGAACGGAAAAAGGAGATGGATTATGTACGCGATTCAGGCGGCAAACCTGACCAAAAAGTATGAAGAGGTCGTCGCGCTGAGCGGTCTCGACCTCACGGTGGAGACCGGCAGCGTGACCGGCTATCTCGGCCCGAATGGGTCGGGCAAGACGACGACGGTAAAGCTCCTGACCGGGCTGATCCAGCCGACGGTCGGCGACAGCACCGTGCTCGGGCTTTCCTCGTCGAAGGAGAGTGAAAAGATCCACGCGCTTTCCGGCGTGCTGACCGAAACGGCGTCGTGCTACCGGCACCTGAGCGCGGCGGAGAACCTGCGCTTTTTCGGCGCGCTGTACGGCCTGCCCGAGGCGCAGGTCCGCGCGCGGTCCGATTATCTGCTGAAAAAGCTCGACCTGTGGGCGGCGCGCGACCGCAGGGCGGGCACGTTTTCCACCGGCATGAAGCAGCGGCTCTCGCTGGCCCGCGCGCTGGTGCACAGCCCGCAGGTTCTCTTTCTCGACGAGCCGACGAGCGGGCTCGATCCGGAATCGGCTGCGATCGTCAATCGCATGATCGACGACATGGCGCGGGAGGAGGGCGTGACGGTTCTGCTGTGCACGCACCAGCTGCGCTATGCGGCGGACATCTGCGACGCATTTGCGATTTTGGACCAGGGGCGGCTGCGCGCTGCCGGCACGATGGATGCGCTGACTGCCGCAGCCGGCGTGCACCCGACCGCCGCGTTCCGCCTTGCGGAGGACGCGGCGCCGGAGGGCCTGAAGCAAAACGGCGCGTGGTGGGAGAAAAGCCTCGAATCCGAAGCGGAAATGCCGGCGCTCATCGAATCGCTCGTTTCCGCGGGCATCCCGGTCTACGAGGCGCATGTCCGCCGGCCGACGCTGGAGGACGTTTATTTTGCGTTTGTGCAGGAGACGGAAGGAAAGGAGGCGGACGCACATGCAGAAGCTGCTGAATAAATTCTTTTCCCCGGGTGAGCGCGCGCTGATCCGGAAGGATTTCACCGAAATCTGGAGCCAGAAGCTCGTGCGCAATTCGCTGCTCATGCTGCCGATCATCATGTCGGTCGGCATGCCGCTGCTTTTCCTGTTGCTCGCGGTGTTTGCGCCGCTGCGGGAGCTCGACGTCGGCGCGTTCCAGTCGCTGCTCGGCGCGGATATGGAGAAGGTCGGCGCGCGCGGGCAGATGTTCCACGTGTTTACGAACTTTGTCTGTCCCATGCTGTTTGTCATGATCCCGCTGATGTCGGCCACCGTTTCGGCGGCCTGCACGTTTGTCGGCGAAAAGGAGCGCGGCACGATGGAAACGCTGCTGCTTTCGCCGCTGAGCGTCCACAAGCTGTTTCAGGCCAAGGTGGCGGGCTGCGCGCTGCTGGCCGGCATGATCACCGGCATTTCCTTTGTCGCGTTTTTTGTCATCACCGTGGTCGGGGACATCCTGACCGGCGCGCCGTTCTTCTTCAACCTCAACTGGTTCATCCTCGTTTTTCTGCTCTCACCGGCGCTGAACGTGCTCGGCGTCGTCTTCATGGTGATGGTTTCCGGGCGCTCCAAAACCACGACGGAGGCCATGCAGGTTTCGGGCTACATCGTCTTTCCGATCCTGCTGCTGTTTGTCGGGCAGATCACCGGGCTTTTCATTCTGGAATGGTGGATGCTGCTGGCGGCCGCCGCCGTGATCGCGGCGATCGACCTTCTGCTTTTCAACCGCGGCTTTGCCCGTTTTACGGCGGAAAAGCTGCTGGCGTGATGCACAGGGAGGAAAATGATGTCGATAGATTTGCATTGTCATACGCGGTATTCGGATGGTTCCACGCCGTTGGAGGAGGTCGTCGCGCTCGCGTCGCTTCGCGGCGTCGATACGCTGGCCATCACCGACCACGACACGATGGCGGGCTGTGCGGCTGCGCTGCAGTGCGGCGCGGAGCAGGGCGTCCGGATCATCCCGGGCGTCGAGATCTCCGCGGCGGATGTAAAGCGCGGCGGCAAGGCGCACATCCTCTGCTATGCGCCGGAGCACCCGGAGCGGCTGCAGCCGCTCCTCGACGCGACGACTAAAAGCCGCCGGGAAGCCATGCTGGTGTCGGTCGAAAAGGTCGTACGGCTGTATCCTGTTTCCCGGGAAATGATTCTGCGCCGCGCGGAGGGCTCTACGAATATCTACAAGCAGCATGTCCTGCAGGCACTGATGGATGCGGGTTATGCACCCGAGATGTTCGGCGAGGTGTTCCGGCGGCTGTACGATTCGAACAACGGCGCGGCGTACGTCCGTGTGCAGTACCCTTCGGTGCCCGAGGTCATGGAAGTGATCCGCTGGGCCGGCGGCCGCGCGGTGCTCGCGCATCCGAGCGAATACCACAACATGGAGCTCCTGACGGAGCTTGCGAAGGATAAGCTGCTTTGCGGCGTGGAGGTTTACCACCCGCGGAATACGCCGGAGGATCAGGCCGCGATGCATGAGATCGCGGCGCGGTACGGTCTCGCGGAGACCGGCGGCACGGACTTTCACGGCTTTTACACAACACGGAAAAATCCGGTCGGCACGTTCACGACGTCGCAGGCCGAGTTTGATAAATTGTTTGCAGAATAGAAAGGAAGATAAACAATGAAGTACGATTTTACGCCGCGCGGCGTTTGCTCGAGAGGTATCCACATCGATCTGGACGGCGAAACGATCCGCTCGGTCCGCTTCGACGGCGGCTGCAGCGGCAATACGCAGGGCGTCGCCGCGCTCGCGGCCGGCATGAACGCGCGCGAGTACATCAAGCGCTGCAAGGACATCAAGTGCGGCTTCAAGAGCACCTCCTGCCCGGCGCAGCTCGCGATCGCGCTGGAGCAGGCGCTGGCGGAACAGCAGTAAGCCAAAGCAAAAGGGACAGGCCTGTGCCTGTCCTTTTTATATTGACAAAATTCGGGAACACGGGTAAACTGGAGGCAGGGAGGCGGTTTTGTGAAAATCCTTTTTATCGGCAACAGCTATACATATTATAATGATATGCCGAAACTCTTTGAACGGATCGCGAGAGAAAACGGGACGGAGGCGACGTGTTTCTCCGTAACCTGCGGCGGGCGCCGGCTGTTCGAGTACACGGAAACGGAGGACGACTATTCCAGACAGATCGATGCGCTCACGGCGGAGCACCGGTTCGACCGGGTGATCCTGCAGGACCACAGCGTGATCAGCCTTCTGGATTTCGAAGGCTTCCAGCGCGGCGTCCGGCAGCTAGAGGAAAAGCTCCGGCCCTGCGCAAAGGAATTTCTGCTCTACGAAACGTGGGGCAGAAAGACGGCTGTCTCTTATACACATCTGACGCTGCCGACGAATTAGACGGTGTAGAT
>USBH01000028.1 GCA_900552925.1 uncultured Oscillospiraceae bacterium | reverse complement strand
ACGAGATTAGCTGCAGTCTCGTGGGCTCGGAGATGTGTATAAGAGACAGGGAGTACACGGTGAGCGTTGGCTACACGCGCCCGGTTGAAAGCGAAGAGATCCTGCTCGCCTATTCGGAGGACCCGGTCTATTCCGAGACGATGCGCGATTACCGCGCGCACATGGGCGTCGACTACGCGGCGGCGCACGGCGAGACCGTGAAGGCCGTCGCGAACGGCCTCGTCAAAGAGACGTATACGGACATGCTGCTCGGGAATACAATTGTTATCGAGCACGGCGCGTATGAGGTGCGCTACTGCGGCCTGGGCGAGACCTTCCTCGTCGAGCCCGGCGAGATCGTCTCTGCCGGGCAGGACATCGGTAGCGTGACGGCGGCGCCGTTTGAGTCGGCGATGGACGCCCACCTGCACCTCGAGGCGAGCGAGGACGGCGTGCCGTTCAACCCGGAAAACCTGTTTGGCTGAGAAACCCTGTCCCCGGCATCGCTTCAGGGACGCAAAAGGGGCGCGGCTGTCTGCGGACGGCCGCGCCCTTTATCTTTTAAATTTCCTGCATAAAAATAAAAATGTCGTGTTGAAATTTTTAGGCCGTCTGCTATACTTAAGCTAGAGAAGTGTCGGAAGGCTTCTTCTCATGGGGAAAATGTTTTGCAAGGAGTTGAAACCGATGAGAATTACGGAAATGGTCGTTTCGACGGCCGACAAAAAGCTGGAGCCACAGATCCTGCCGCGCGTGACGGCGGATATCAACACCGAGCTCAAAGTGCTGAACGTTTACCGGGACGCCAAAAAGCAGACCTGGCTGGGCTTCGGCAGCGCGCTGACGGAGGCCGCGGCCTACTGCTACGCGCAGCTTCCGGAGGACAAAAAGAAAGAGGTGCTGCGCCTCTTCTACTCAAAGGAGGGGCTCGGCTACGAGCTCGGCCGCATGCATATCGGCAGCTGCGATTTCGCGACGCAGGAGTATGCGTACACCGAGCCGGGCGACCGTGAGATGAAGACCTTCGACCTCGGGCAGGACCGCAAGTACGTCCTGCCGATGGTGAAGGATATCGTCGCCGCTGCGCCGGAGCTGTTCCTGTTCGCCTCGCCGTGGAGCCCGCCGCCCTGGATGAAATCCAACGGCAGCACGCGCGCCGGCGGCGAGCTGCTCGACGAATGGAAAACGCCGTGGGCCGAATACGTCGCGCGCTATCTCGAGAGCTACGCGGCGGAGGGCGTGCAGATTCTCACGATGACCGTGCAGAACGAGCCGTGGGCGGCGCAGACCTGGGAGAGCTGCCGCTATACGGCGGAGGGCGAAGCGGAGCTGATCCGCGACCATCTCGGCCCGGTGCTCGACGCGCACGGTATCCCGATGAAGTTCATCATCTGGGACCACAACAAGGAGCGCGTCTACGAGCGCGCCCGCGACACGCTGCGCGATCCGGCCGTGCGGGAGCGCGTGTGGGGCATCGGCTTCCACTGGTATTCCGGCGACCATTTCGACGCGCTCGGCCTGACGCACGAAGCGTTCCCGGACAAGGTGCTGATCGAGACCGAGTACTGCCTCGGCATGTCGCGCGGCGCGAAGGACGGCACGATGCAGTATGCGCGCGAGATCCTCGGCGACATGAACAACGGCATGCAGGCCGCGGTCGACTGGAACCTGCTGCTCGACCAGACCGGCGGCCCGTACCATTACCGCTACACCGGCTGCGCGGCGCCGGTCCATGTGAACACCGATACGAAGGAGCTGACGCTGCAGCCGTCGTACTACGGCCTCGCGCACTTCTCGAAGTATATCCCGAAGGGCTCCGTGCGCCTTGCGACGTCGTCGTACGACCGCGACCTCACGATCACCGCGTTTGAGCGCCCGGACGGCAAAATCGCCGTCGTCGCGATCAACGAGGCGCAGGAGGAGAAATCTGCGTTCCTGCGGATGTCGGACCATTCCGCGCCGCTCACGCTCGCGCCGCGTTCCGTCGCAACGATCGTGATCGAGGAATAAACCGCCGCACGATGCAGGGCAGGCGGCAGAGTGATTTTTCCGCGCGCGTCCCTTGGCTGCTGCATTTTGCAGTTTTGCGGAGACGACAGGGAAAACCGGAGGACAAAGATGAAGTTCTACATCGCCTCGAGCCTTAAAAATTATGCGCAGGTGCGTGCGCTTTCGCAGCGGCTGCAGGCGGCCGGCTGGGTGCATACCTACGACTGGACGCAGCATTGTCCGGAGGACGTGCAGGACGCAGAAGCGCTGCGCGATATCGGCGAGCGAGAATGCGCGGGCGTGCGGGAGGCGGACGTCGTGATCGTGCTTTCGCCGCAGGGCCGGGGCACGCACACGGAGTTCGGCATGGCGATCGCGCTGGAAAAGCGGATTTTCCTGTGCCACAGCGACGACGCGTACTTCCGGTGCGACGAAAACACCTCGGCCTTTTACTGGCTGCCGCAGGTGCAGAAGCTGGTCGGCAGCACGGCGGAGATTGCGGACGCGATTCTGGCGCAGTGGTAGCCCCGTGTTATCGGGCGCAGCCTTGATGCAGCTCTGTCTTGCCCATGCACACAATATCAAAATTAAAAACGCAGGGGAGATCGAAAGATCCTGCCCTGCGTTCTCTTTTGCTGTAGTTTTGCCGTAAGTCCGGCGCAAAGTGATTCGCGATGCGGTTCACCCGCGTCGCGGCTTCGCGCGGTGCAGCGGACCGGCCGGCGTGCGCAAAGGCGCATTGCGCCGGGACTTATTCGGCGTCGGCGGTCAGGTCGGTCAGGCGCAGGCCCGCGGTGCTCGTGACGGGCACCGAAAACACGATGGCGCCCGCCCGGGTCTCGATCCCGGCGTCCTCCATGATGGCGGACATCACCTCGTTTTTCTGCTCGCGGCGCACGACGATGAAGATCAGCTCCTTTTCCGCGGCGAGCGAAACGCCGAGGAACTTCTCCGCGCCCTCCATGCCGGTGCCCTTGGCGTGGATCATGGTGCCGCCGGCCGCCTTGCCGCGCCGCGCCGCCTCCATGATGGTTTCCGTATAGCCCTGGTTCGCGACGACGACCAGAAGCTCGTATTTCGTATCTTTCAAAACGCTTTCTTCTCCTTTCATAAAGGGCATGCCGCTTGTGATGAACTGCAGCTGGCGCTTGCCGCCCACGCTGCTGACCGGGACGACAAAGGCGACGCCGGTGCCCGGAATATCGATCTGCATGATCGTCTCGAGCCCCTTCTTCACGGCGTTCCACACGGTGTCCGTGACGACGGCGCACAGGACGGCCTTCTGCGTCGCCTCCAGGCTGAAGTAGTTGAGCACGTTGGAGGCGGCGGTGCCGTGCCCGAGCGTGCTCAGCACGACCGAAATGCCGTAGTTCCGGTAAAAGGAGAGAAACTTGCGGCTCTGGTTCCGATCAATGATCGTAACCATCCAATACAGGGTGTTGCTCATAGGCTGAAAATCCTTTCTGCACGCGGCTTAAAGCTCGATGATTGCGTTGTCGTCCAGCGCGTCGTACGGCAGGGCGGCCGTTTCCGCCGTCTTTTTCGCCTCTCTGCGCGCGGAGATCTTCGTGGCGAGGCCCATCACCTGAATCGTGATCAGCGGCGTCATGGCGACCATCGCCACCACGCCGAAGGCGTCCGTCACGATGTCGCCGCCGAGCGCCGTGCAGGCGCCTTGCGCGAGCGGCAGCAGGAAGGTGGCCGTCATCGGGCCGGAAGCCACGCCGCCGGAGTCAAACGCGATCGCCGTGTAGATCTTCGGCACGAAGAACGAGATGCCCAGCGCGATCGCGTAGCCCGGAATCAGGAACCACAGGATCGAGATGCCGGTCAGCACGCGGATCATCGCGAGGCCGAGGGAGATCGAGACGCCGATCGAAAGTCCGATGCCCATGGCGTCCGCCGAGATGGCGCCGTCCGTGATCTCCTCGACCTGCCGGTTCAGAACGTAGACGGCCGGCTCGGCCCGGACGATGAAATAGCCCATGACCATGGCGATCGGCACGAGGACGATCGGGTAGTCGAACGAGGCGATCTGCTGGCCGAGGTAGTTGCCGGCGGGCATGAAGCCCACGTTTACGCCGGTCAGGAACAGCACAAGGCCTACGTAGGTGTAAACAAGGCCGATGCCGATGCGCAGGAGCTGCCGGCGGTCGAGCCGCAGCACGATGACCTGCGCGGCGAGGAAAAAGAGGATGATCGGCAGAAGGGAAACGGCGATCTCCTGAATGTACCGCGGAAGGCCCTCGCCGAAGAGCTTCCAGAGCTCGACGGAATCGCCGATTTCCGGGATCGTCGGGGGCACGTAGGGGCTCCGGTCGGGGTTGTAGATCATGCCGAGGATCATCACGGCGAGAATCGGCCCGACGGAGGAAAGCGCGACGAGGCCGAAGCTGTCATCCGCCGCGTGGCGGTCGCTGCGGATCGCCGCGATGCCGACGCCGAACGCCATGATGAACGGCACGGTCATCGGGCCGGTGGTCACGCCGCCGGAGTCAAAGGCCACGGCGAGGAACTCGCGCGGCACGAAAAACGAGAGGATGAACACGACGATGTAGCACCCGACGAGCAGCGGCGGCAGCGGAATGGAAAACAGCATGCGCAGAACCGCAACGACGAGAAAGACGCCGACGCCGCAGGCCACGGAGAGAATCAGAATCATGTTCGGCACGGAGGGGACGAGCTCGGCCAGCACCTGCAGGTCCGGCTCGGAGATCGTGATAATCAGGCCGAGCAGGAACGAGAGCACGACGACGACGCCGAGTTTTTTGGTCCTTGTCATCGCGACGCCGACGCGCTCGCCCATCGGCGTCATGGAGATCTCCGCGCCTGCGGAGAACAGCATCATGCCGACGATGATCAGCACCGCGCCCATCAGGAAGCAGAGCAGAATGCTCGGCGAGATCGGCGCGATGGAGAACGAGAGCAGCAGCACGATGCAGACGATCGGCAGAACCGCCCGGACGGCCTCCATCCATTTTTCAGACAAATTCTTGCGTAAATTCAACCTGTACATCACGACCTTTCTGTGCGTTTTTTGACGTTCGATAAACTTCTCCTTCATAAGTATAGCAGATTTGCCGGTGAATTTCCAGAAATACACGAAAAAATTGCATTTTGAATTTTGATTTATGCAAATTGATGCCGGACGGGAAGAAACGGGGCAAAATGCCCGTGGACACGGACGGGCGTTTCTGTTATACTGACAATATGATCAAAATGCGCTGCGGCAGGCCCGCAGGAGGGAGGAAGGACCATGAAGCAAAAACAGGCGCGCGCACCGGAAACGGTGCCCTTCGGCGCGGAGGCGTTCCGGGCGGAAGCCGGGACGACGGTGCGCTGGCTCGGCAATGCCGGCGCGCTGATCAACAGCCGCGGCACGACGGTGATGATCGACCCGGTGCTGGGGGGCTTTGACATGCCGCTGCTCGTGCCGTCTCCGATCCGGCCGGAAGCGGTGCCGGCGCTCGACGCCGTACTCATCACGCATGCGGACGGCGACCATTTCAGCCGCGAAACCTGCGCGGCGCTCGGCGCGCGCTGCGCCGCCTACCACGGCACGCAGTATGTCGGCGGCCTGCTTTCCGAAATGGGGCTGCCGGGGACGGGCCACGCGATCGGGGCGCGCTTTGCGGTCGGGGACATCGCCGTCACGCTGACGCCCGCCGACCATTCGTGGCAGGCGGATTATCCCGAGCAGGGCAGTTACGTCTTCCAGCGCGAGGACTGCTGCGGCTTCTGGCTCGACACGCCGGACGGCAGCATCTGGGCGGTCGGCGATTCGCGGCTGCTGCCTGAGCACCTCACGATGGTGCCGCCGAAGCTGATCCTCTTCGATTTTTCGGACGACGGCTGGCACATCGGCCTGAATAACGCCGTGCGCCTTGCGAACGCCTATCCGCAGGCGAAGCTGCTGCTCTGGCACTGGGGCTGCGTGGACGCGCCGGATAGGAAGCCGTTCAACGCCGACCCGGCGGACCTGATCGCGCGCATCGAGAACCCCGCCCGCGCGCTCGTCCTCGCCCCCGGCGAAGCGTATGCGCTGTGAGGCGCACAGGAGTTACACATTGAAGCAATCGCGGATATTCTGATTTGGGAGATCACCGATGAACACGATTTGGTCGGACTTTGTGCAGAATACGGGGACGCTCTATGCTTCACGCATGTTGCGGTTTTCGGATGCGTATATGGCGGCATACAGGAAGATATTCGACATAGACGGCAGGAAGCGATTTCTGGAGATCGGCTGCGGACCCGGTGCGCTGGCGCAGGCGCTTGCCCGCTGGTATCCGGGTGCAGAAGTGATCGGCATCGACAGAGATGCGGCCTTTGTCCAATATGCGGCGCAGCAGGCACCGCATATTCAATTTTTGGAAGCAGATGCCGCAGCTCTGCCTTTTGAAGATGGCACGTTTGATGTCACAATATCCAATACGGTTCAGGAGCACATGGAGCCTTCTGCGTTTTTCGGCGAGCAGTACCGTGTGCTGAAAGAGGGCGGCGTCTGCCTCGTTCTGTCTGCAAGGCGCGGCATCAGCGTTGAAGCGGATTGCATTTCTGCGCGAAGCCGCTGCGAAGAAGCTGTATGGGCGAGAGTCGCGGATCGCATCGAAAAATTCCGACAGGAGCACGGTGTGGGGAAGTACGCCATGCGTGAAAGCGAGCTGCCGTCTGTTATGGAGCGGTATGGCTTTAAGCAGATTTCGACGGACTACTTGGCGGTTAACCTGACGCCGGACAATCCCGGAAATTCGAGGGCGCTGGCACACGCCATGATCAACGCGAACCGGCAGACGGAACTCGACGCGGTAGATGCATTGTCCCGTATAGCGCCCGAAGCCGTTCAAAGTGCGGAGATCGAGGAAATGCTGCGCTGCGTGAACAGCCGGTATGACCGGCGCATCCAGCTGTATGACGAAGGGAAAAAGCAGTGGGATACTGTGGTATCCCTGACCATGGTGCTGCGGGGTGTCAAGTGATTTTACTGAACCCATGAACAATTTGAATGTAGAAAAAGCCCCGAATCCGGTAGGGAAGCCGGATTCGGGGCTTAATGCTACGGTTTACAGCGCTTGCAGGAGCATATCAATATGCTTCTGCGTATAGGCGGGCTTGCCGGCCATCGGGAACGGGATGCCGAGCGCTTCGTACTTCTCCGCGCAGATGTTCTTGAACGGCAGCCACTCGATTTTCTCGATGTTCGAAAACGCGGCGCAGAGGTCGCGCACGGCGCGCAGGCTGGCGGGCGTATCGGTCAGGCCCGGCGCGATGACGTGCCGCACCCAGACCGGGATTCGCAGGCGCTCCGTGCGGCGCAGGAAGTCGAGCGTGTGGTCGAGCGAGCCGCCGCAGTTTTCGCGGTAGGCGGATTCCGTCGGGAATTTCACGTCGCATAGGACGAGGTCGGTGTGCTTCAGGACGGCTTCGGCTTTTTCGAGGTCGCCCGCGCCGGCGGTGTCGAGCGCCGTGTGCACGCCGTTTTCGTGCAGCAGGCGGAACAGCTCCGCTGTAAATTCCGGCTGCATCAGCGGCTCGCCGCCGGAGACGGTCACGCCGCCGGTCTCGCCGAAATAGGGGCGGTAGCGCAGGACCGTGCGGCAGAGCTCCTCCGCGGTGTGCAGCGTGCCGCCCGTTTTATCCCACGTTTCGGGGTTGTGGCAGTATTTGCAGCGCAGCGGGCAGCCCTGCAGAAAGATGACGTAGCGCAGGCCCGGGCCGTCGACCGCGCCGAGCGACTGCACCGAGCTGACGCGCCCCTCCATCAGATCGCCTCGTGGAACGTGCGGGAGATGACCTCGCGCTGCTGTTCTCTCGAAAGGCGGTGGAAGTTGACCGCGTAGCCCGAAACGCGGATCGTCAGGTTCGGGTACTTTTCCGGGTGGTCGTAGGCGTCGATCAGCGTCTCGCGGTTCAGCACGTTGACGTTCAGATGGTGCGCGCCCTGGATGAAGTAGCCGGTCAAGAGCTGCACGAGGTTCGTGATGCGCTCCTCCTCGGTCTTGCCGAGCGCTTCGGGGATGATCGAGAACGTGTTCGAGATGCCGTCGCGGCAGTAGTCGTAGGAGAGCTTCGCGACGGAGTTGAGCTCGGCGAGCGCGCCGGACTTGTCGCGGCCGCTCATCGGGTTGGCGCCCGGCGCGAGCGGTTCGCCCTGCTTTCTGCCGTCCGGCGTGTTGCCGGTTTTCTTGCCGTACATGACGTTCGAGGTGATCGTGAGGATCGAGAGCGTGTGCTCGGCGTTGCGGTAGAGCTGGTGCTCCTTGAGCGCGTTGTAGAAGCGGCGCACCTGCTCGCAGGCGATCGAATCGACGCGCTCGTCGTCGTTGCCGAAGCACGGGAATTCGCCGGTCGTCTCGAAATCGGTGACGAGGCCGGTCTCCGGGTCGCGGATGCAGCGCACCTTCGCGTACTTGATCGCCGAGAGGGAGTCCGCCATGCAGCTCATGCCGGCGATGCCGAACGCCATCAGGCGGCGCACGTTCGTGTCGTGCAGCGCCATCTGGCTCTTTTCATAGGCGTATTTGTCGTGCATGTAGTGGATCGTGTTCATCGCGTCCACGTAGGTCTTGGCGAGCCAGTCGCGGTAGAAGTCGAGGCGCTCGACCAGACGGTCGAAGTCGACGTACTCGTCGGGCCAGATCGGCATTTCGGGCGCGACGCGCGTCTTCTTGACCTCGTCCATGCCGCCGTTGATCGCGAGCAGCACGAGCTTTGCGAGGTTTGCCCGGGCGCCGAAGAACTGCATGTCGCGGCCGACGCGCATCGCCGAGACGCAGCAGGCGATCGCGTAGTCGTCGCCGAACGCCGGGCGCATGATCGTGTCGCTCTCATACTGGATCGCGTCCGTGTCGCAGGAGACCTTCGCGACGTAGCGCTTCCAGTTTTCCGGCAGATGCTTCGCCCAGAGCACCGTGAGGTTCGGCTCCGGGGAGGGGTGCAGGTTGTAGAGCGTGTGCAGCATGCGGTAGCAGTTTTTCGTCACGAGCGTGCGGCCGTCCTCGCCGGTGCCGCCGAGCGACTCGGTGATCCACATCGGGTCGCCGCCGAAGAGCTCGTTGTACTCCGGCGTGCGCAGGTGGCGCGCCATGCGCAGCTTCAGGACGAAATCGTCGATGATTTCCTGCGCGCCGCTCTCGTCGAGCGTGCCCTCTTTCAGGTCGCGCTCAAAGTAGATGTCGAGGAAGGTGGAGACGCGGCCGAGGCTCATCGCTGCGCCGTTCTGCTCCTTGATCGCCGCGAGGTAGGCGAAGTAGACCCACTGCACGGCCTCGCGCGCGTTTTCCGCCGGGCGGGAGATGTCGTAGCCGTACATTTCCGCCATCTTCTTCATGTCGTTCAGCGCGGTGATCTGGTCCGCGACCTCCTCCATGAGGCGGATCGTGTCGGCGTCGATCGCCTTTTTGCCGAGCTGCGCCTTGTCCGCCTTCTTCTGCAGGATCAGGCGGTCCACGCCGTACAGCGCGACGCGGCGGTAGTCGCCGATGATGCGTCCGCGGCCGTAGGCGTCCGGCAGGCCCGTGATGATGCCCGCGTGGCGCGCGGCGCGCACGTCGTCGGTATAGGCGGAGAAAACGCCGTCGTTGTGCGTCTTGTGGTATTTGAATTCGTTTTCGATCGTGTCGGAAACCTTATAGCCGTAGGCCTCGCAGGCAGAGCGCACCATGCGCATGCCGCCGAACGGGTTGCAGGCGCGCTTCAGCGGCTCGTCCGTCTGCAGGCCGACGATGATCTCATTCTCCTTGTCGAGATAGCCGGGTCCGAACGAGGTGATCGTGATGACCGTGTCGGTGTCGATCTTCAGCACGCCGCCGTTTTTCTGCTCCTCGCGGCAGAGCGCCTCGTACTTTTCGAGCATCGCTTTCGTGCGTTCGGTCGGCGGCTGCAAAAAGGATTCATCGCCGGTGTACGGCGTGTAGTTTTTCTGGATGAAATTGCGTACGTCGATCTTTTCCTGCCACTTTCCGGCGGCAAAGCTTCTCCAAGCGTTCATTTTGTGTGATCCTTTCCGGCGCGGTGCGCGCCTTGCGGTTTTTCTGCTCCGGCAGCGCTGCAAATAAAAAAGGGCAGCGTTGCGAAGAACACTGCCCAGACGGTCGGCAATACTGGCTTTTGCTCCACGATGGTCGCCCATCTTGTACCCGTCAGTCACAAAAGCACATTGGATTGTGGTTTTATTGTACATGCAAACCGCGCGGTTGTCAACAGCAAAATTGCATGAACAAACGAAAAATCGGTCGGGTTTCCTGCTGCACTATGCCTTTTTGTCAAGCGGGGCGCAGGGGGCGCAGCGCACGCGCGGCCCTGCTGCCTGCTTCGGTGCAAAACGGCGCTCAGCGCGTCTTGATAGGCTGGGCGAGGATCTCCGCCTTGCGCGCGAGCAGGTCATCGGAGAACAGTTCGGCCTCAAAGCGGTCGAAGCCGATGCGGTCGATCGCCTTGCCGAGGCGCTCCTTCTCGTAGGCGTTTTCCTTGAACCAGAGCATCGTCTTTTCGAGCAGCGGCTCGATCTCCTCGCGGCCGACGAGGCGGCTCAGCGGCGAACCCATGCGGGTCTGCTTGCCCCACGTGCCGCCGACGTAGATGCGGTAGCGCGTTTCGCTCTCGTGACGGACGGCCTTGAACGGGCATTTGCCGACGCAGACGCCGCACTGCAGGCAGTTTTCCCCGATGGAGAGCTTGCCGTCCACGACGTGCGCGGCCTTCGAGGGACAGCGCGTCTCGACGATACATACCTTGCAGCCGCGGCAGTCGTCGGCGTTGAAGACGGGCGCGCGGCGGCCCTCAATGCCGAAATCGTTCAGCGAGGGCTTCATGCAGCTGTTCGGGCAGCCGCCGATGCCGATCTTGAACTTGTGGGGCAGCTTCACGTTCGCCCAGCCCACGTAGTACTTCTCGTGCAGCGTCTGGGCGAGCGCCTGCGTGTCGTAGTTCTGTCTCTTATACACATCTGACGCTGCCGACGAATTAGAC
>USBH01000027.1 GCA_900552925.1 uncultured Oscillospiraceae bacterium | reverse complement strand
ACGACGCCCGCTACACCCCAAAGTACAAGGAACTGTACAAGCGGCGCAAGGAGACCATTGAACGGGTCTTTGCCGACGCCAAGGAAAAACATGCCATGCGCTATACTCAATACAAAAAGATGCATGTTGTTTACATGGACGAAGACCCCGATTACGGCAACTGCATCTGGTACTCCCCCGAGGTCCTGAAGGAGTTGACCGCCTGAATCGTCAACCGCCCGGCCCTGCGGGGCCGGGCCTCCATACAGCGAAGGAGAACGGCAATGTCGGATTATCTGGTCAGGGTGGCGATCACCGGGATCGTGGAGCACATCGCCCCCGGCTGCTGGGCCACGTCCATCACCTTCACCAAGAGCGTCATCGTGGAGCAGGAGCAGAGAAAAGCCATCATTAGCCTGTGCGATATGCTCCGGCACATGAAGGAGAGCGCGGATCACACCGCAGTCGCCACCCTCACCAACGCGGACGGCTTTCTGTTCGAGTTCGCCTGCGCCGATCCCGCCGTCATCGCCGACTGGTTCCGTCAGGCCGGGATCGACTGGCCCGGCGGCGAGTTTCCCTGCATCGCCGGTGACTCCGCCGTGCAGATCAGCGTCGGACGATACGGACGCTGCTGAAAAGTTCTTTCTATCCGCCTAAATATCGAACGGAGTATATCGCCCGATTTGTGTTGACAATTTCATTCGATTTGTGTATAATGAAGATAATAAAGAACATACTGTACATCATGAAGGAGGCGCATATTGTGATCGTAACCGCAACCGAGTTCAAGACCAACCTCGGCAAATATCTGGAAATGGCTATGAAGCAGGATATATTCATTACCAAGAATGGCAAGAACATTGCCCGGCTCACCAGCCCTACCGTCAATAAGCTGGCGGTTCTGGACAGCCTCGTGGGGATTGTCCCTGCGGACTCCGCCATGGATGAGAAAACCATACGAGAGGAGCGGCTTGCCAGACAATGAGAATCCTGATCGACACAAACGTAATCTTGGACATCCTGCAAAAGCGGGAGCCATTCTTCGCAGATTCCTACCGGGCGCTGCGAAAGGCCATTGAAGGCAATGCCGAGTGCCTGATCTCCGCATCCGCCGCCACCGACATTTTCTATATGCTGCGCAAGGCTCTCGGCTCTGCACAGCAGGCTAAGGAGCAGATCGAACAGCTCGCCCAGCTTGTGAGTTTCGCCGATGTGCAGGGTATGGACATACACACGGCCCTCATGCGGGCCATGCCGGATTTTGAAGATGCGGTGGTGGATGCTGTGGCCGAGCGGAACGGGGCCAGCTACATCCTTACCCGCAACATCAAGGACTTTGCCGGTTCGGTGGTGCCAGCCATCCTTCCCGCCGATTTCCTGAACAAGTAAACGTACCGCCACTCAAAACGGGTGGCGGTATTTTTTCGCAACAGTAATCTGCTTTCTGTGATGAAGGCCCTCGGCGTTCGCCGGGGGCCTTTCCGTATCCGCGACACGCCACCACATCTGTCTTACTATCATGCTACAATGATAGTATTCAACAAAGATAGGGCAACGCCCACCGACACCTCAGCAAGGAGCAGGAATGATTAAGGAACAGGCCACCGATAGCAGTTCACGAACGACAGGATGTCGGTGTCCGTCTTCACGTATTTCAGCGGGTTGTAGTGCATGGACTCGTCGAGGTTGATGGTGTTGAAGCTCTTGATCTCATACCCGTTGTCCGCGAACAGGTAGCCCGCGTCCTTCAGGAGCGTGCCCTTGGGGTCGGTGATGAAGTAGTTGGCGTTCAGTTGCATGATGTTGGGGGTGACGTAGTTGAACGTCTTGCCGGAGCCGGAGCCGCCGATGACCAGCACGTTCAGGTTCCGGTCCAGCTCGGGGTTGTATTTGGGCCGGTGGAGGGCGAGTCCGTAGTTCTGTGTGAAGATCAGGTTGTTGTCCTCGTTGGTCTGGTCCTTGAACGCCTTGCCCTCCTTGAGGGTACCCCAGCGTGCCGAACCGCTCTCCTCGCCCGCACGGTAGTTGCCCATGAAGGCCACGAACCGCAGCCACACCAGCCACACCACGCAGAACATGCCGAGGCCGATGAGCAGGGATGTGGCCGACAGGTCGAGATGCAGGGGCCGGTCAAGGATGAGGGGCCACATGCTGGTGAAGGCGTCGCCCCAATGGTCGAAGAACTGGCCCGGCTGGGAGGCGATGGCCTCCCCGTACCGGTCGCCGAGATAGAAGCCGAGAACGGACAGCAGGAAGGTGACCAGCGCCGAGACGCCCATCTTCCGGCTGACCTCCGGATTGCCGCTGTGCTTTGCCATGCGCCGCCTCCTACCGGACCGGATTGAGCTTGTCCGAGATGTCGGTGACATGCTCCTGCGTCTGACCGCTCTCCTTGGCGAGCTGCCTGCTGGCGTCGCGGGCTTCTCTGGCCTCCGAGTCGAGGCTGTACGCCTTCTCCTCACGCACCTTGGAAGGCGGGACATCCGTGCCGTTCTGCTCCCGTTCGATACGCATGGTCCGCGTGTCCGTGTCCATGCCGTCATGGGAGCGGATGCCCTGATTCAGGTCCGGGGTCTCCCCGCGCTGATCCAACGAACCGTCCGTCGCCATGGGCCGGTTGCGTGTAAACCAGTCCTGCCGGGCGTCCACGCCATAGTTTTTCTGAAGCGTATCGGCCCCAACGGACCAGTCCTGCCGGTGCTCGAAGGGCAGAAGCTGTCCGTCCGCACCCATGCGGGCCTCATAGAACATAAGTTCTCCCGTCATGGTGGTGGTGACGCCGATACCCTGTTCGGCGAGCCGCTGGCGGAAGTCCTCGAAGTTGGTGCAGTGGTCGCGGGCGTCCTTCACCTTCTCCGCGATGGTTTGCGTGCGGCTGGGGGTCTCCTGCGCCTGCGCGGCGTGTTCCTGTGCGGGAGCCTGCTCCGGCGCGGTGCGGGGACGATCCGTGATGGGAATTTCCCTGAGCTGCGGCAGCTTCTCCGGGCTGACCGGCTGGCGGAGCGTTTCGCCGATCCACTGTTCATGCTGACGTGCCACCTCCTGTGCGAACCGGGAAATGGTGGACTGCATTCGGTCGAGGTCCGCCACGGCGAATTGGAGGAAGCCGTTGCCCTGCGGGTCCGTAAGCGGCATGGCGTACACGCCGTCCTGACGGCACATCTGTGCGAACAGGGCCGCGTCCTGTGCGCCGCCGAACGGCACGCACACCGCCTCGCGGGCGGCTGCGGCCTGCGCTTGGGCCTGTGCTTGGGTCGGGTCCATGCCGTTTTCGAGGAACCGCTGCCGGGTCCATTGCTCCGCATTTCTCTGGTAGTCCGCGAGGAAACGGCGCATTCCATAGCCGACTGCGCGGCCAAGAAGCCGGAAAATCCGCTCTCCTATATCGTCGCCCATATCCTGTGCCATGTTGTTCCTTCCTTTCTCCCGCCGGGGCGGGCGTATTGGGTTGCCGTATCCCTTCCATCTTACCCGTGGCACCTCCTTTCCCGGCAGCCTCATTCTCTACACGACGCGGGATACGACTGCTGCCAACGGGGAAACGAAAAAAGGCCCCGATCCGAAGACCGGGGCTGAAGGCAGTGATTGGGCTGTGTGATAACAGACAACATTTGGAGGTATTACGAATACGCATCCAACCATCGCCTGACAAAAAGGATACCACAGGAAACGGAGGACGGACCGGGATCGCGCCGGATATGGAAATCCCCCGAAGGTGGAAAACCCTCGGGGGTGAGTTTCATGAGAGAAGGGGCTGAGACCCAGGAGTATTTGAGCTGTACCTCAAGCCTCCGCCCAATTCCATATTCTACGGGAAGCGCTTACCCGACACGCCGAAAAATGGAATCCGGTTTTGAAAGGTGGTGCGGCGGATGGATGAGTCTGTTCCGAGCATTGTATGCCATCCGCCGCGCTCCCCACTCTATACGCCGTCGGGATGGGACACGCAGGAGGGAAAACAGAGAAAATTGGCATCGCCCTATAAAATAGGTTGTATTTCTCCTATTATTCGGGTATAATAAGAGGTAGGAGGTGTTTCACATGGTTGTGGATACGAAGAACCTTGTCTCCATCACGGAGGCGAACCAGAATTTCTCCCGTGTTGCCCGGCTGGTGGACGAGAACGGCGTGGCCGTCATCCTGAAGAACAACGTCCCGCGCTACGTGCTGGTGGAATACAGTCAGGTGGAAAACGAACAGACGGCGGAGGACGAGGATGTGATGGCCGTATCCCGGCGTCTCATCGCCAAGAACCACCGCGCCTACGAGGAGCTGGCAAAATGAGGACCCTGTCGAAAAGCAGGTCCTCGCCCTGCATTCCGATCTGATTCGGGAGTTCGGGCACGGAGGGGATTCGGGACGAAGGGCTGCTGGAATCCGCCTTGGCCGCACCGGGACGCACAGTGATCTGTTCGGCAAATAAAGGAAAACCGCCGTATGGGGGAATCCCCTGTACGGCGGTTTTTCCATGCTCGGTTGGGCTGGCATATCAAGGCCCGGCCTGTCTCGCAAAAACAGAAACCCTATGATTGCTAGTATCCCTGTGCCTTTGTTCCTGAAATAATAAAAATACCCGGTACTCAAACAGAGTGAGTACCGGGTATTAGTTACCCTATCATGCGCTTCATTCGTGGCGTAAGTTTGGCGTAAAATTTCGCTCTAATACGGTTTTTTTGTGGCGTAAGTTTGGCGTAAATCCGCTTTTCTCTACGCTGGAATCCAGTCATTTCAAGGGTTTTCGGCATCTATCAGTACATGCCGCCCATATCCGGTGCCGCCGGTGCTGCCGCCGGAGCCGGCTCCTTGATGTCGGCAACCAGAGATTCGGTCGTCAGAACCGTGGACGCAACGGAGGAAGCGTTCTGCAGCGCGGAGCGCGTAACCTTCGTCGGGTCGACGATGCCTTCTTCGAGCATGTCGCCGTAGGTGTCGGTCAGCGCGTTGTAGCCGTAGCCGACGGTTGCCTTCGCCTTGAGGTGCTCGATGATGACGGAGCCCTCGACGCCGGCGTTCGCCGCGATCTGGCGGACCGGCTCCTCGAGCGCCTTCAGAACGATCGCCGCGCCGGTCTTCTCGTCGCCCTCAACGGACTCGACATACGCCTTGACAGCCGGGATCGCGTCGATGAGCGCGGTGCCGCCGCCTGCAACGATGCCTTCCTCGACGGCCGCCTTCGTCGCTGCGAGCGCGTCCTCGATGCGGAGCTTCTTCTCCTTCATCTCGATCTCGGTCGCTGCGCCGACTTTGATGACCGCAACGCCGCCGGCGAGCTTCGCAAGGCGCTCCTGCAGCTTCTCACGGTCGAAATCGGAGGTGGTCGTCTCGATCTGGCTTCTGATCTGGCTCACGCGGCTCTTGATGGCCTCGCTGTCGCCGGCGCCGTCGACGATGATCGTGTTCTCCTTGTCGATCTTAACCTGGCGTGCGCGGCCGAGCTGGTCGATCGTCGTATCCTTCAGCTCGAGGCCGAGCTCGCTGGAGATGACCTGGCCGCCCGTCAGCGTCGCGATGTCGACGAGCATTTCCTTTCTTCTGTCACCGAAGCCCGGCGCCTTGACGCCGACGCAGGTGAACGTGCCGCGGAGCTTGTTGAGGATCAGCGTGGTTAGCGCCTCGCCCTCGATGTCCTCGGCGATGATGACGAGCTTCTTGCCGCTCTGCACGATCTGCTCGAGCAGCGGGAGGATCTCCTGGATGTTCGAGATCTTCTTATCGGTGATCAGGATGTACGCATCGTCGATGACGGCGACCATCTTGTCGGTATCGGTGACCATGTACGGCGTGATGTAGCCGCGGTCGAACATCATGCCCTCGACGACCTCGCTGTAGGTCTCGGCGGTCTTGGACTCTTCCACGGTGATGACGCCGTCGGAGGTGACCTTCTCCATCGCGTCGGCGATCAGCTCGCCGATCTCGTCGTTTGCGGAGGAAACGGCTGCGACACGGGCGATGTCCTTCGTGCCGGAAACCTTCTTGGAATTCTTGATGACCGCTTCAACCGCAACGTCGGTCGCCTTCTGCATGCCCTTTCTGAGCACCATCGGGTTTGCGCCGGCGGTGACGTTCTTCATGCCCTCGCGGATCAGCGCCTGTGCGAGCAGGGTCGCCGTCGTGGTGCCGTCGCCCGCGACGTCGTTCGTCTTCGTCGCGACTTCCTTGACGAGCTGCGCGCCCATGTTCTCATACGGGTCCTCGAGCTCGACTTCCTTCGCGATCGTCACGCCGTCGTTCGTGATGAGCGGCGCGCCGAACTTCTTGTCGAGCACGACGTTTCTGCCCTTCGGGCCGAGGGTGATCTTAACCGTATCCGCCAGCTGGTTGATGCCGCTGAGCAGCGCCTTTCTGGCGTCTTCTCCGTAAATAATCTGCTTTGCCATGATGTGAAATTCCTCTCTTTCTGCTCTGAGGCGCATGATTTATGACTCCGCTCTGCGAAGCGCCGGTTCCGCCTCCCGCACCGGCAGAAAATTTCTTAAAGTCTGGATTACTCGACGATCGCGAGCACGTCGGACTGACGGACGATCGTATACTCCTCGCCGTCGATCTTGACCTCGGTGCCGGTGTACTTGCCGGTGATGACACGGTCGCCTGCCTTGAGCTGCATGACGACTTCCTTGCCGTCCACCATGCCGCCCGGGCCTACCGCGATCACGCGCGAGACCTGCGGCTTTTCCTGCGCTGCGCTTGTGAGCACGATGCCGCTCTTTGTGGTTTCTTCGGCCTTCTCAGCCTGAATGAGCACTCTGTCTGTCAAAGGTTTAATGGTCATGGTTCCTACCTTTCGGCGCCGAATCCTGCGCCGTATCCTTTCTCCCCGCATTTTAAAATCTGTTTCCGCGCCCGCGGAGCTTTGCGCGAAACCCGCCGCCGGTCGGCGACGGTAAAGCGTTGCATGGTTAAAAGCCGCCGCATCCTGTCGGAACGCTTGGCTTTAGCACTCTTTATCCCCGAGTGCTAAACTTATTCTAATCACTTGGTCAATAAAAGTCAATAGGTATTTCCAGAAAATTTCACTTTTAACATTTTTGTAATATTTAAGCCTTCACAAACCGCGGTGCGCCGCCGTCCTGCGCCGGAAACGGCCTTTTGCGCCCGCCTTTTTTCGGCTTTCCCGGCCGCATTGCCGCTTGACGCGCGGCGCTTCTCCTATTATAATGAAGACACCGGCCCGCCAAAGCCAATCCTGCGGCGCGCCGCCGCTACAATTCTTTCGTTCTGCACACAAGGCCACGGCCGCGTGGAAGCCGAAATCATACGGAACAATCGGACGGGCTGCGCCCGTCTGCCTGTGCTTCCCGTATTTTCGGCGGGAAGCATCTTTTATTTCCTATGGTATGAATTCATTTTGGAAAGGACGGTTGCACATGCAGACACGCGTTGCGGTTATGAGCATCATTCTGGAGGACAGCGCCTGCGCCGAGGCGGTCAACGCCGTGCTGCACCAGTACGGGCAGTACATCATCGGCCGCATGGGCATCCCTTACCGGCAGCGGAACATCCACATCATCAGCGTTGCGGTGGATGCGCCGCAGGACGCCATCAGCGCGATGGCGGGCAAGCTCGGGCGGATCGCCGGCGTCAACATCAAGACGGCGTATTCGAACTTCACGAGCGACAACACGGAGGAAGCGCCGTCGCGCTGACGGCGATCCGATAGAAAACTAACGGGAAAGCTGCGGCTGCCCCGAAAGAAAGGAACAAATCGATCATGTACGATCCGAAATCCATGAAAGCCGAGGAGTTTATCTCCCACGAAGAAATCGAGGCGACCCTGCGGTACGCCGACGAAAACTGCAACAACCGGCCGCTGATCCGCGAAATTCTCGACAAGGCCAGGGAATGCAAGGGCCTTTCCCACCGGGAGGCCTCCGTCCTGCTCGCCTGCGAGATCCCCGAGGTCATCGAGGAAATCTACGCGCTGGCCGGCGAGATCAAGCGCAGGTTTTACGGCAACCGCATCGTCATGTTCGCGCCGCTCTACCTCTCGAACTACTGCGTGAACGGCTGCGTATACTGTCCGTACCACCGCCAGAACGGCCATATCCCGCGCCGCAAGCTGACGCAGGAGGAGGTCGCGAAGGAGGTCGTCGCCCTGCAGGACATGGGCCACAAGCGCCTTGCGATCGAGGCCGGCGAGGACCCGGTCAACAACCCGATCGAGTACATCCTCGACTGCATCAAGACGATCTACGGCATCCAGCACAAGAACGGCGCGATCCGCCGCGTCAACGTCAACATCGCGGCGACGACCGTGGAAAACTACAGAAAGCTCAAGGAGGCCGGCATCGGCACCTACATCCTGTTCCAGGAGACCTACCACAAGGAAAGCTACGAGAAGCTGCACCCGACGGGACCGAAGCACAACTACGCCTACCACACCGAGGCGATGGACCGCGCGATGGAGGGCGGCATCGACGACGTGGGCCTCGGCGTGCTGTACGGCCTCGAGCTGTACCGCTACGAATTCGCGGGCCAGCTCATGCACGCGGAGCACCTGGAAGCCGTACACGGCGTCGGCCCGCACACGATCAGCGTGCCGCGCCTCAAGAAGGCCGACGACATCGACCCGACAAAGTTCGACAACGGCATCAGCGACGAGACGTTCGCCAAAATCTGCGCGCTGATCCGCATCGCGGTGCCGTACACCGGCATGATCATCTCGACGCGCGAGAGCCAGAAGGTGCGCGAGCAGGTCATCAAGCTCGGCGTTTCGCAGATCAGCGGCGCGTCGCGGACGAGCGTCGGCGGCTACGCCGAGGAGGAGCGCCCGACCGACACCGAGCAGTTCGACGTTTCCGACCAGCGCTCGCTCGACGAGGTCGTCCGCTGGCTGATGGAAAACGGGCACATCCCGTCGTTCTGCACGGCGTGCTACCGCGAGGGTCGCACCGGCGACCGCTTCATGAGCCTGTGCAAGAGCGGGCAGATCCAGAACTGCTGCCACCCGAATGCGCTGATCACGCTGAAGGAATTCCTCGAGGATTACGCGAGCGCGGAGACGAAGCGCGTCGGCGAGGCGATGATCGAAAAGGAGCTCGCCAACATCCCGAACGAAAAGACGCGCCGCCTCACCGCGGAGTACATCGGCAAGATCGCCGGCGGCGAGCGCGACTTCCGCTTCTGATTTCCCCCGCAGGCCGCCGCACCGGCGCTTTAAGCCGTGCGTGCTTTCTCCGCAATCCGATAAAGAAAGGTGGGCCACAAACATGGCTGGACTGAATGAAACCGCCTCGGGCAACCGCGTGCACATCGCGTTTTTCGGCAGGCGCAACGCCGGAAAATCGAGCGTCGTCAACGCTGTGACCGGGCAGCCGCTCTCGATCGTCTCCGACGTGAAGGGCACGACGACCGACCCGGTGCAGAAATCGATGGAGCTGCTGCCGCTCGGCCCGGTCGTCATCATCGACACGCCCGGCATCGACGACGAGGGTACAGTCGGCGCGCTGCGCGTACAGCGTGCGCGGCAGGTGCTGAACAAGACCGACGTCGCCGTGCTCGTCGTGGACGGCACGGCGGGCAAGACGGAGGAGGACGAAGCGCTCTGCGCGCTCTTCCGGAAAAAAGGCGTGCCGTTCCTCACGGTCTACAACAAGGCGGATCTGCAGGCGGTCGCGCCGGCCGGTGAAAACGAAATCACCGTCAGCGCGCTGACCGGCGAGAACATCGGCGCGCTCAAGGAACGCATCGCGGCGCTCGCGCAGACCGGCGCCGGACAGAAAACGATCCTCGGCGACCTGCTCGAGCCGGGCGACCACGTCGTGCTCGTCACGCCGATCGACGAATCCGCGCCGAAGGGCCGCATGATCCTGCCGCAGGTGCAGTCGATCCGCGACATTCTCGACGCGGGCGCGACCTGCTCGGTCACGCAGGTGGAGACGCTGCCCGGCGTGCTCGCGGGCCTGAAGCAGCCGCCCCGGCTCGTCGTGACCGACAGCCAGGCGTTCGGCAAGGTCAAGGCGCTTGTGCCCGAAACCGTGCCGCTGACCTCGTTCTCGATCCTCTTTGCGCGCTACAAGGGCGTGCTGGAGACGGCGGCGCGCGGCGCGGCCTCGATCGAGACGCTGCGCGACGGCGACTGCGTGCTGATCTCCGAGGGGTGCACGCACCACAGGCAGTGCGCCGACATCGGCACCGTCAAGCTGCCGGCGTGGATCCAGAAGCACACCGGAAAAACGCTGCGGTTCGCGTTCACCGCGGGCGGCGGCTTCCCGGAGGACCTCTCCCCCTACGCGCTCGTCGTCCACTGCGGCGGCTGCATGCTGAACGAGCGCGAGATGCAGTACCGGCAGAGCTTCGCCGAGGAGAGCGGCGTGCCCTACACGAACTACGGCATCCTGATCGCCTACATGAACGGCATCTTAATGCGCAGCCTCGCGCCGTTTGAGGAGTACGCGGACCTGCTCTGACCGCGGCCCATACACAGCAAAAAAGCTGTACCGAAGCTTGGTACAGCTTTTTTTATTGCAGCCGGTTATACGTCCAGCAGCGTGATGACGTGCCGCGGGCAGGCTTCGACGCACTTGCCGCAGCCGACGCACTTGGCGGGGTCGACCTTCGCGCAGAAGTTTTCGACCTGCACGGCCCCGTACTCGCAGGACTTCACGCACTTCATGCAGCCGATGCAGCCGATCTTGCAGACCTTCGTCGTCTGCGCGCCCTTGTCGCAGTTCGAGCAGCGCACGACGGCCTGCTTCCTGAGCGGCACAAAGCTGATGAGCCCCTTCGGGCAGGCGGCGACGCACTGCGAGCAGCCGCGGCACTTGTGCGGGTCGATCGACGCCAGACCGTTGCAGATGCTGATCGCGCCGTACGCGCACACCGCCGCGCAGTCGCCCATGCCCATGCAGCCGAAGCGGCAGCTCGTGATGCCGCCGGCCAAAAACGTGGACGCCGAGCAGCTTTGAATCCCGTCGTAATTCATTTTGTCGCTCGTCATGTCGTAGCTGCCCATGCAGTGGACGAGCGCCGTCTTCTTTTCGACCGACACATCGCCGACGCCGAGCAGCTCGGCGCAGGCCTTTGCGCAGGCCTCGCCGCCGGGCGAGCAGAGGCCGACCTGTGCCTCGCCCTTCGAGAGGGCCGCCGCATAGCCCGAGCAGCCCGAAAAGCCGCACGCGCCGCAGTTCGCGCCGGGCAGCACCTCGAGGAT
>USBH01000026.1 GCA_900552925.1 uncultured Oscillospiraceae bacterium | reverse complement strand
TACACCGTCTAATTCGTCGGCAGCGTCAGATGTGTATAAGAGACAGATATCGTTCTGCCGGATGATCTCGGTCAGCTTTTCGGTGTAATCGCCCTCGTCGAGCTTCGGGCAGCCGATCAGCGTGATGCGCCCGCGGATGAATTCGCGGTGGAAATCGCCGTAGGCATACGCCGTGCAGTCCGCCGCAATCAGCAGGTCTGCGCCGTCGAAGTACGGCGCGCGCACCGGGACCAGCTTGATCTGCACCGGCCACTGGGAGAGTTCGGAAACCGCCGGCTCCGCTTCCGCCTGCACGGCTGCGCGGCGGATCGCCTGCGCACGGCTGCCGGGGCATCCGCCCGGCGCCTGCGCAGCCTGCTTCGCGCGCTTGTTCTGCGCCACAGCCGCCTCGTCGTACGCCGCCGCTTCGCGCTCGACGAACGAAATCGCGCCGGTCGGGCAGGCGGGCAGACAGTTGCCGAGGCCGTCGCAGTAGTCGTCGCGGATCAGCTTCGCCTTGCCGTTCACCATCGCGATGGCTTCCTCTTCACAGGCATTGGCGCACAGGCCGCAGCCGTTGCATTTTTCCTCATCGATCTGAATAATTTTGCGAATCATATCGTATTATCCTTTCATTTTCCGTTTGTGTATTGACTTTATGGCCTGAGTATACTACGATGGTGGTGAAAAGTATGTTGTTAAAACAACAGAACCGCTTGCATCCGCAAAAAAATTTCTGAAGGGCGCGTCTTCGTGTCGAGGGCAAGCGCGCCCATCTTATTTTTAGGAGGTCAAAATGGATCTTGATTTTCTGACGCAGACCCAGCTTTTCCGCAACATTCCGGTTGGCGAGCTCAGCGGACTGCTCAACTGCCTGCGCGCCGTCCGGCGGCAGTACGAAAAAGGCGCCGTGCTCTGCAGCGCCGGGGAGCGTACCGCGTCGATCGGGCTTGTCCTCTCCGGCAGCGTGCACATCGAGAGCGACGACGTTTGGGGCAACAAGAGCATTCTGAGCAGCGTCGGGCCCGGGCAGGTTTTCGCCGAAACCTACGCCTGCCTGCCGGATGAACCGCTGATGGTCAGCGTCACGGCGGCGGAGGACACCGCGGTGCTTTTCCTGCACGCGCCGCACATGCTCGCGCCCTGCACGCAGACCTGCACCTGCCATGCGCAGCTCATCCGCAACCTGCTGTTTGTAAGCGCCCGGAAGAACCTCGAGCTTTCCCGGCGCGCCTTCCACACCGCGTCGAAAACGATCCGCGGCCGCCTGCTCTCGTATCTTTCCACGCAGGCCATCCACGCGGGCAGCGACAGCTTCTCGATCCCCTTCGACCGCCAGCAGCTCGCCGATTATCTCGGCGTGGACCGCAGCGCGCTTTCGGCCGAGCTGGGCCGGATGCGGCGGGACGGGCTGCTGGACTTCAAAAAGAACCGCTTCCGCCTGCACGTCACCCCCGACGCGCAGGTGTAAGACGCCGCCCCACTATGTCCTTATAATCGAACGAACGCAGCAATTTGCCTGTATTTTATGCCTTCCCACGCATTTGCGCAGTTGTTTTTTCACGATGTATGCGCTATAATGAATGCAATGAAGCCGCGGTGGTGTGCACATACGGTAACTTTTTCCGCTGAATATGCCACCAGAATTTTTGACATACGGATTGAAAGGGTGATCTCTCATGGCCAGATGTGTGCGCTGCGGGAAGAGCGGCGTCTTTCTAAAGGTCAACTACCGGGGATTATGTGAAAAGTGCCAGCGCGAGCAATACGCGCAATCACAGGTTCCCGTTATGTCGGAACAAAATTCCGTCAACATCCTGCAGGATCAAATTCGGCAGCTGACCATGCAGCGAGACAGCTTGGCACGAAATGTACAGGAGCTGCAAAGCGCTTCGGGCAAATTGAAGACGGAAATTCGGAGCATGCAATCGCAGGTTTTGGATCTGGATGAAACCCTCATGCTGCAGGATGTCGGACTATACCAGCCTAAGTATGACCTGATGAATGCCGATGCCTACAAAGCGCGATTGCTGGAAATCCGGCAGAAGCAAAAAGAAATGGTGAAGGCAGACGGCGCCGTTACCGGAGATATCGGCTGGACAGTCAACGGAAATCGCGCGCAAGGCCGAAAAATGATCAAGGATATGCAGAAGCTTTTGCTTCGCGCTTTTAACAGCGAATGTGATTCTGTCATTGAAAAGGTCAAGTACAACAACTATGACGTATCGTGGAGGCGGATCACCGCTTCAGCCAATGCCATTACAAAACTCGGTTCAAGCATGAGCATCGCGATCACCACCGCTTATTATCAGCTGAAATGCGAGGAATTGGCGCTGGCGTTTGAATACCGTCAGAAAAAGCAGGAAGAAAAAGACGCGCAAAAAGAGCTTCGCGCGCAGATGCGTGAAGAAGCGCGCGTTGCACGCGAGATGGAAATAGAGCGGCAAAAAGCGGAAAAAGCGCTTTCGCACTATCAGAATGCCATGGCCTCCCTTAACCATCAAATCTCCATCGCAAGCGGCGAACAACTCACAGATTTAATGCAGAAAAAAGCAGAGCTGGAAAAATCGCTGCAGGATGCGGAACGCACACTCAAAGACATCGACTATCGCGAAGCAAATCACAAAGCCGGTTATGTCTATGTCATCTCGAATATCGGCTCTTTTGGCGAGAACGTCTATAAGATCGGCATGACGCGCAGGCTTGACCCAACAGAACGTGTCGACGAACTCGGCGACGCCTCGGTCCCCTTTGATTTTGATATTCACGCAATGATTTTCTCCGATGATGCGCCGGCACTTGAAGCCGCTCTTCACCGCGCGTTTGAAAACAGAAAGCTAAACATGGTGAATACGCGGCGGGAATTTTTCCGCGTGACGCTGGATGAAATCAAAGCGGTTGTCAAGGCGAACTATGACAAAACAGCCGAATTCATCGACATCGCAGATGCAGAGCAATTCCGCATCTCAGAGAAAATCCGGAATAAACTGCAATAAAGCAATATGGAAAAGAGGGTATTACATCGTGTTTTGTAAAAACTGCGGCGCTGAAAATCCAAGCGGAACTACATTCTGCAACAGCTGTGGCGCAACACTGAGCGAAATGAAGTATTGTCAACACTGCGGCGCACAGATTGATAAGGCCTGTGTGATTTGCCCCAGATGCGGGAAACAGGTTTCATCTTTAGGCGCAGCGCCGGCCGCACCGCAGCAGCCGGTTCAGCAGGTTGTGGTCAACAATACAAATACAGTCTATGCAAATCCGTATGCGTATGGCAGGTTAAAAAACAAATGGGTCGCATTCTTTCTTTGCCTCTTTTTGGGCATCCTCGGCGCGCACAAATTTTACGAAGGCAAAGTCGGCATGGGAATTCTTTACCTTTTCACCGGCGGCTTGTTCGTAATCGGTGTAATTATCGATCTTATTTCCATTTTAGGCAAACCGAGAAATTATTACACCTGAAAACCGCCCCGGAATTGGCGTTCCGGGGCGGCATTTTTAGTTTGAAAGAACGAGATAAAAAACAGCGCTGTGCTCTTTCGAAACACAGCGCTGTTTTTGGAGCTGCTAACCAGATTCGAACTGGTGACCTCGTCCTTACCAAGGACGTGCTCTGCCTACTGAGCCATAGCAGCAAACCAAAAGGGCAAGTTATCACTCACCCTTCTGTGGCGACCCGGAACGGGCTCGAACCGTCGACCTCTAGCGTGACAGGCTAGCGTTCTAACCAGCTGAACTACCGGGCCACATTTTGGTGGGGACAATAGGACTCGAACCTATGACCCCCTGCTTGTAAGGCAGGTGCTCTAACCAGCTGAGCTATGCCCCCACAACAGCATCGCTTGTGCGTTCATCTCTCAGCGACGTGTTATATAATACTACGAACGGATTGAAAAGTCAATACTTTTTTCAAAGTTTTTTCAAAAAATTACCGGCCGGCTTCCGCACGCCGCGCACGCACCTGCCGGGCCAGCGCGTGCAGCTCCTCCGTCGTAAAGTAATACTTCCGGCAGCAGTACGGGCACACCGTCTCCACCTTGCCGTCCTGCGCCGGCAGCGTCTCCAGCTCGTCGGGCTCAAGCGTCGCAAGCGCCGCGTAATACTTTTCCCTGCTGCACGTGCAGGCGTAATGGACCGGCATCTCGTCGAGCTTCTCGACGGTAAAGCCTTCGAGCGCCTTTTCGCACATCTGCTCCACGGTCATGCCCTTTGCAAGCATCGTCGTGACCGGCTCGAGCTTCTGCACGTTGGCCTCTAGCTTTTCGATGTCCTCCGGCAGCGCGCCGGGCAGCACCTGAATCAGCAGGCCGCCGGCCAGCATGACCTTCTTCGTGTCCGAATCGACGAGCACGCCGAGCGCACAGACCGTCGGGATCTGCTCGCTGACCGCATAGTAGTTCGTGAGGTCCTCGGCGATTTCGCCGCTGACAAGCGCGACCTGCCCCATATACGGCTCACCCGTGCCGTAGCTGCGGATGACGCCGAGACGGCCGTCTTGGCCGACGGCGGCGCCGACGTCGAGCTTGCCGTTCGGCTTTTTCGGCGCCTCCGCCTCGGGATTGTCGACGCACCCGCGCACGTTGCCGCGGCTGTCAGAGATCGCGGTCAGCACGCCGAGCGGGCCGCCGCCGTCGACGCGCAGCGTCAGCGAGGCATGCTCCTGCTTGAGCATCGCGCCCATCATCGAAGCGCCGGTCAGAAGACGGCCGAGCGCCGCAGACGCCGTGGCGCTCAGGCCGTGCAGGCTCTGCGCCGTATATACCGTATCGCTGGAATCGATCGCCGACGCCATCAGGGCGCCGTCCGCGGTGATGCAGCGTATAATTCTATCCAAGTCAAAACATCCTTTCACGGCGTTTCTGCAAGCCTCAGCCTGCAAAAACGCCGTTTTGCGAATTTGTGATGTGTGCGGCAAAGATCATGCGCTGCTCGTCGGGCGCGGGCGCGTCGAAGCGCATATCGCCGAAAACCTCGACGCGGTCAAACCCCGCTTCCCGCAGCAGCGCCGTGAGCTTTTCCGCACTGTAGGCGCGCTCGGAAAAGCGTTCGCTGCTGCGCGCATACAGCTTTCCCTGCCGCTCGAAAAAGTCGAGCTCGATCGCCACGCTCCCGTCCTGCGGGTTGTACGTATTTTGCCAGACGCAGTAGATATCCGGAAGATCATAAACGAATGTATTGTCCGCCAATACCTTTTCATGCTTGAAGGGCGTGTTGACGTCAAAGATGAACCAGCCGTCGTCGTTCAGGAAAAACGCAACGCGCTTGAACGTCTCCAGCACCTGCTCGGGGCCGGAAAGGTGGTTGATGCTGTCCAGCGCACAGAAAACCGTGTCGACCGTGCCGTACAGGTCGAGCCGCTGCATTTTCTGGCAGAGGAAGAGCACGTCCGCCTCCTGATCGTACGCCTTATCCTTCGCTTCGGAGAGCATGGCCGCGGAACCGTCGACGCCGTAGACGTCGAACCCGAGCCGGTGGAGCGCCAGCGTCAGGCTGCCGGTTCCGCAGGCGAGGTCGAGCGTGAGTCCCGGCGCGTGGCCGAGACGCTCCAGAAGCGCCTTCAGATAGGCCGCACGGGCGGCGTAATCCACATTGGCCGTCAGCGCGTCGTAATACCGTGCAAAAACGTCGTAGCCCGCCATTACTCCGCGTCGCCCTCGTCCTTTTTCCAGAGCCTGTCGAAAACGAGCGTATAGCCGTCGCTGCCGTAATTCAGCGAGCGGTTGACACGGCTGATCGTCGCGGTGGAAGCGCCGGTCTTTGCAACGATCTCGCTGTACACCTGCCGCGCGCTCAGCATTTTGGCAACGGCAATGCGCTGCGACATGGCCTTCAGCTCCGGCACCGTGCAGAGATCCTCAAAAAAGCGGTAGCATTCCTCCCGCGTTTCCAGCGCCAGAATCGCATCGAACAGAAAATCTACGTTCTCGTCGTGCAGCTTCGTGTTCATAACCAAACCTCATTTCTTATTGAATCGGAATCTTCCGAATACCACTTTTTTATTTTACCATTCAAAAGTAAAAAAGTAAAGCGAAAAACAGACGATTCCGAAAATTATTTATACGTCATTGCGGACCAGATCGGCGTAGGTTTCCGCGTGAATCACAACACGCGCTTCGCCGCCGCGCACCATGACGCAGGCCGGCTTGAGGTTGCGGTTATAGTTCGAAGCCATCGAGTAATTGTACGCGCCGGTGGAAAGCACCGCGAGGATATCCCCGACCTCCGGCGTCTGGATCATCGTATTTTCCTGAATCAGGTCGCCGCTCTCGCAGCACTTGCCGGCAATCGTCGCCTTGAAATCCGCCGGGCGGTCCGCCTTGTTTGCGAGCAGACAGGTGTAATCGGACTGGTAGAGCGCATAGCGCGGGTTGTCGAACATGCCGCCGTCGATCGCCACATAGGTGCGAACGTTCGGGATCGTCTTGATATCGCCGACCGTGTACAGCGTGACCCCCGTCTCGCCGACAATCGAGCGCCCCGGCTCTATGTAGATGCGCGGGATCTCGAGGCCGTACCGGGCGCAGGCCGCATGGATCGCCGCCGAAACGTCGCTCATGTAGTCCTCATACGGCACCGCGGCATCGGCCTCCTTGTACTTGATGCCGAAGCCGCCGCCGAGATTCAGATGCGTCAGCTTCTTGCCGAGCTCCCTGTAAATCCGGTTGTAAAACTCGAGCATGACCTCCGCCGCGAGCACGAACGGGGACTTGTCGAAAATCTGCGAGCCGATGTGGCAGTGCAGGCCGATCAGCTCGACATGCTCCGCCGCAACCGCCGCGCGGACCGCCTCAAACGCCTCGCCCGTCTCGAGTGCAAAGCCGAATTTCGAGTCGATCTGGCCGGTGCGGATGAATTCGTGCGTGTGCGCGTCGATGCCCGGCTTGATGCGCATCGAGATGCGCGTCGTGACGTTCCGCTCCGCCGAAAGGCGCTCGATGCGCTCCAGCTCGGTGCGGTTGTCCACGACGATGTCGCCCACACCGCTGTCGATCGCGTAGCAGAGCTCCGAGACGGACTTGTTATTCCCCTGGAAATGGATGTGCTTTGCATCCACGCCCGCGGAGAGCGCCGTAAACAGCTCGCCGCCGGAAACGACCTCCAAATCCAGCCCTTCGCTCGTCACGATGCGGCAGATCTCCTTGCAGCTGAACGCCTTGCTCGCGTAGATCGGCGCGCCGTTCCCGCCGTAGTGGCGCTCGATCGAGGACTTGTAGCGGCGGCAGTTGTCGCGGATCTTGTCCTCGCTCATCACGTAGAGCGGCGTGCCGAAGCGCTCTGCCAGCTCGACCGTATCGCAGCCGCTGATCGTCAAATGCCCCTTTTCGTTTATGGAGAGGCAGTCGGATACAAACATTTCACTCATTCCCTTCGGTTTTCTGTTTTTTATTCTCCCTGCGTTTTTTCGTCCGCCCCGCCGACAGCCGCCTCGATGCGCTGCTTCAGTTCCTCCAGCCCAAAGCCGGTGCGGGAGGAAAACGGGATGAACGGGATCTCATGCTCCTCAAACAGTTCTGTAAAGTATTTCACCTGTTCATCGAACTGCGTCTTGTTCAGCTTGTCGCACTTGGTGCAGACCGCGAGGAACGGGAAGTCGCGCTCAATCAGGTAATTGATCATATCGTAATCGTCGGCCGTCGGCGCGTGGCGCATGTCGAGGATCTGGATGACCAGCGCGATCCGCCGTTCGCCGTCAAAGTAGCCCTGCATCAGCTTCGCCCAGCGCTGCTTCTCGCCCTGCGAGACCTTCGCATAGCCGTAGCCGGGCAGATCGACGAGCCTGCAGGCCGGCAGACGGAAGAAATTGATCGTCGCCGTTTTGCCCGGCGTCGCGCTGACGCGCGCCAAAGCCTTTCGGTTGACCAGCTTGTTGATCAGAGAGGATTTTCCGACGTTCGACTTGCCGGAAAACACGATCTCCGGCAGATCGGACGGCTTGAGCTGGTCGGCGCGGCCGGCCGCCGCTTCAAATTCCACAGCCTGAAAATTCATCGTATCACCTCACTGGCGCAGCGCGGGCATTACGCGCTGCTGCTGTCCGACGGGCATCCGGACCTCCGGCTCCTCCACCCGGCCGCTGCCGGACAGGCTCGGGATCGCGCGCGGGAGCACCTCGTCGATCCGCCGCACCGGCACGAACTCGACGTGCTCGCGGACCACCCGGTCGACCTCCGCGAGGTCGGGCACATTGGCCTCCGGGATGATGACCGTCTTGATGCCGCTGCGGTACGCCGCCATCGATTTTTCGCGCAAGCCGCCGATCGGCAGCACGCGCCCCTGTAAAGTGATTTCCCCTGTCATTGCCACACTGTGCAGCACAGGCGCTTTACAGAGTGCCGAGGTGATCGCCGTCGCCATTGCAATGCCCGCGGACGGTCCGTCCTTCGGCACGGCGCCCTCCGGCGCATGGATGTGGATATCCTTTTTCGCATAGAAGTCCGGCGCAATGCCGAGCTGCTCCGCGCGGGTGCGGATACAGGTCAGCGCCGCGCTCGCGGACTCCTTCATCACATCGCCGAGCGAGCCGGTCAGCTGGATCTTGCCGGTGCCGTCCATCACGGCGACTTCGATCGGCAGCATCTCGCCGCCGACGCTCGTCCAGGCCAGGCCGTTCACAAGGCCGATCTCGTCGCGCCGTTCGAGATTTTCTTTCGTAAACTTCTTCGGGCCGAGCAGCTCCTCGAGATTCGAGACCTTCACCGAGAACGATTTGAACTCCGCATCGGAGACGATGCGCTTTGCAATCTTCCGGCAGATGGTGCCGATCGTCCGCTCCAGCGTGCGCACGCCCGCCTCCCGGGTGTAGCTGTCGATCAGCGCGTGCAGCGCGTTCGGCGTGAAGCGGAGCTGCGCCGCCTTGATGCCGTGCTTCTTGAGCTGCTTCGGAATCAGGTACTTGGAGGCGATGTGGAACTTCTCGTCGTGCGTATAGCTGCCGAGCGTGATCACATCCATGCGGTCGTACAGCGGGCCCGGGATCATCGAAGCGTCGTTTGCAGTCGTGATGAAGAGCACGCGGCTCAGGTCAAACGGCAGGTCGATGTAGTGGTCCTGGAACGCGCTGTTCTGCTCCGGGTCGAGCACCTCGAGCAGCGAAGCGGAGGGGTCGCCCTTGAAGCTCTGGCCGAGCTTGTCGATCTCGTCGAGCAGGATCAGCGGGTTGTTCGTTCCCGCCTGCCGGATCGCTGCGATGATGCGGCCCGGCATCGAGCCGACGTACGTCCTGCGGTGGCCCATGATGTCCGCCTCGTCGCGCACGCCGCCGAGCGACACGCGCACGTACTTGCGCCCCGTCGCCTCGGCGATCGACCGCGCGATCGATGTTTTGCCGACGCCCGGCGGGCCGACAAGGCAGATGATCTGGCCGGTTGCGCGGTCCGAGAGCTTCCGCACCGCAAGCGTTTCGAGGAAGCGCTCCTTGACCTTCTGCATGCCGTAGTGGTCGCGGTTGAGGATTTTCTCCGCGCGCGCGAGGTCGAGCCGTTCGGGCGACGAAGTGTTCCACGGCAGCTCGATGCAGGTTTCGAGGTAGACGCGCATGACGGAGCCCTCGTGCGAGCCGTACGGCATCCGCGAAAACCGGTCGCATTCCTTGAGGAGCTTTTCCCTGGCGGTTTCCGGCATGTTCAGCGCGAGGATCTTTTCGCGCATTTCATCGGCTTCCTCCTGCGGGTTGTCCTCCTCGCCGAGCTCGCTCGCGATCGCGCGCATCTGTTCGCGCAGCATATAGGTGCGCTGGTTTTCGTCCATCTGCTCCTGCGCCTTCTGGGAAATCTCCCGCTCCAGCGTCATCACCTGAATCTCGTCGTTCAGAATCGTATTCAGGCGCACGATGCGGCGCACCGGGTGCAGCTCGTCGAGAATGGCCTGCTTCTGCTCGAAATCGAGCGCGATATTCGCCGCGATGAAATCCGCGAGCTTCCCGCAGTCCTTCTGCTGCATCACACCGAGCAGGATATCCGGCGGCACATGGCGGAACCAGCGGATGTACTCCTCGAATTTTTCCTGCGCGATGCGGCTCAGCGCTTCGGTCTTGTAGCTTGTGCGGAAATTCGGCTCCGTACAGGGCTGGATGGTACCCGTCAGAAACGGCTCCTCTTGCACGACCGACATGATCTCCGCGCGGGCAATGCCCTCGACATGCAGCTTGATACCCTCGTTTGCGGAGTGCACGATCTGCTTGATCTTCGCGATGACGCCGATTTTATAGAGGTCTTCCGCCGTCGGCTCGTTTTCGGAGAGATCCGTCTGTGTGACGATGAAGATCTCCCGGCCGGCGTCCAGCGCGGCCTTTACGGCCAGCACGGACTTTTTGCGGCCGATGTCAAACTGTAGGATCATGCCGGGAAAGACGACGATGCCGCGCACCGCCAGAACCGGCATGGTTCGCAGCTCAGCGCTGCCGGTAGATTTGCTCATATGCTATCATTCCTTATTAAAATCAGACAAGGCTGCGCAGCTGAAACCGGCCGCACAGCCTGTATGATGACCATCAGGATGCAGAATCCCTGCGGGCACGCCGCTTGGGCTGCGTCATTTTGATCTTGACCGGGATGCGTTCCGGGTTGCGCACGATTTCGGGCGCAGCGTCATGCAGGACCGTATCCTTCGTAATGGTAACCTTTTCAATCGTATAATCGCCGGGCACCTCGAACATCAGCTTCGTCAGCGTGCCCTCGAGAATCGAGCGCAGGCCGCGCGCGCCTGTTTTGCGTTCGATCGTCTTTTCGGCGATCGCGTCGAGCGCCTCCGGCGTAAAGGCGAGCTCCACCTTGTCGAGCTCGAACAGCTTCTTGTACTGGCTGACAAGGCTGTTCTTCGGCTCCGTCAAAATACGCACGAGCGCGTTCTTGTCGAGGTCGCTCAGCGCCGTGATGACCGGCAGACGGCCCACGAGTTCGGGAATCAGGCCGAACTTCACGAGGTCGTGCGGCGTGACTTCCTTCATCCACTCCGTATTGTCGAGCTCCGCCTTGCTCCTCACGTCCGAATTGAAGCCGAGCGTCTGCGCAGCGGTGCGGTGTTCGATGATGGACTTCAGCCCGTCGAACGCGCCGCCGCATATAAAGAGGATATTCGATGTGTTGATGTTGATGACTTCCTGCTGCGGATGCTTTCTTCCGCCCTTCGGCGGAACGCCTGCGGTGGTGCCCTCCAGAATCTTGAGGAGCGCCTGCTGCACGCCTTCGCCGCTGACGTCGCGCGTGAT
>USBH01000025.1 GCA_900552925.1 uncultured Oscillospiraceae bacterium | reverse complement strand
CGGGCCACAGCAGCGCGTCGATCTCCTCGGCGCTCGGGCTTTCCGTCGCGAAATCCCTTTCCGGCGAACCGGGCCACGTGATCGCCGTGATCGGCGACGGCGCGCTGACCGGCGGGCTCGCGTACGAGGGCCTCAACAATGCCGGACGCCTGAAGCGCAACCTGATCGTGATCCTCAACGACAACGCGATGTCGATCTCGAAGAACGTCGGCTCGATGGCGCGTTATCTCTCCTATGTGCGGGCAAAGCCCGGTTATCTGAACGCAAAGGACAGCATAGAGGGGGCGCTTCGCCGCGTGCCGAAGGTCGGCGAGGCGATGGCGTCCGGCGTCCGCCGCGTCAAAAACGTCATAAAAAAGAATATTTTCAACACGACGATCTTTCAGGATATGGGCTTTGGCTATTACGGGCCGTTCGACGGGCACGATCTGAAGGAACTGATTTCCGTCCTGACCATGGCGAAATCCATCGACAAGCCGGTCCTGATCCATATCCGCACCTACAAGGGCCGCGGCTATAAGTACGCCGAAAACGACCCCGGCATGTACCACGGCCTCCCGGCGTTCGACCGGGAAAAGGGCGCGGGGGAAGCCGGCGCGCAGGGCTTTTCGCAGGCTTTCGGCGAAACGATGTGCGCGCTTGCGGCCGAAAACGACAGGGTCTGCGCTGTGACGGCCGCGATGGAATCCGGGACGGGGCTTTCCGCGTTCCGCGAAAAGTACCGGAACCGCTTCTTCGACGTCGGCATCGCGGAGGAGCACGCCGTCACGTTCTGCGCCGGTCTGGCGCGCGGCGGAATGGTCCCGGTCTTTGCCGTGTATTCCACTTTCCTGCAGCGCGCGTACGATCAGCTCATCCACGACGCCGCCCTGCAGAAGCTCAAGGTCATTCTGGCGATCGACCGCGCGGGCGTTGTCGGCGAGGATGGCCGGACGCATCAGGGCGTTTTCGACGTCGCATTCCTGCACACCGTGCCGAATATCCACGTCTATGCGCCGACCTACTACGACGAGCTTTCGGACAACCTCAGCGACTGCATCGAGGGGGAGGACCGTTTGTACGCCGTGCGCTATCCGCGCGGCAAGGAATTGTTCCGCCCCGCGGGATACAAGCTGTCCGGCAGGCCGTTCGGCGTGTACGGGAGCACGGAATCGCAGGTTGCAGTCGTGACCTACGGGCGGCTGTTCTCCTTCGCCTATGAAGCGATGCAGACGCTCGCGGAGTCGGGCGTCAAATGCAAAATCGTGAAGCTGAACCGGATCATTCCGCTGGACCCCGAAGTCGTGCAGCTGCTTTTGAACTGCAAGACGGTCTTTTTCTTCGAAGAGGGCGTCCATGCCGGCGGCGTTGCGGAATGTCTCGGCAGCGCGCTCGTTGAAGCCGGTTTTTCCGGCCGTTATGTGATGCGCTGCATCGAGGACGGCTTCATCCGTCACGCGCCGATGTTCCGCATTCTGGAGCACCTCGGGCTGGACAAGGCCGGCATGCTCCGCACCATACGCGAAAATCTGAAACAGAAATGATGATGGACGATGAAGAAGAGAATCGACGTCCTGCTGTTTGAGCGCGGCCTCGCGCCGAGCCGCGAAAAGGCGCGCACGCTCATTATGGCAGGCAGCGTTTATGTGAATAATCAAAAATTCGACAAGCCAGGAGACACAGTCAGCGACGACGCGGAAATCGAGGTGCGCGGCAGCACGCTCAAATACGTGAGCCGCGGCGGGCTGAAGCTCGAAAAGGCGATGCAGCTTTTCCCGATCGACCTCAACGGGAAGATCTGCATGGATATCGGCGCGTCGACCGGCGGCTTCACGGACTGCATGCTGCAGAACGGCGCGCAGAAGGTGTACAGCGTCGACGTCGGCTACGGGCAGCTTGCCTGGCAGCTTCGGCAGGACCCGCGCGTCGTGAACCTCGAGCGCACGAACGCGCGCTATCTCACGCGCGAACAGGTACCGGAAGAAATCGATTTCTTTTCGGTCGACGTGTCGTTTATTTCCCTGCGGATCATCCTGCCGGCTGTCCGCCCGCTTCTCCGGGACGGCGGGCAGGCGGTCTGCCTGATCAAGCCGCAGTTTGAGGCCGGCCGGGAGAAGGTCGGCAAAAAAGGCGTCGTGCGCGACCGCGCCGTGCACGAGGAGGTCGTCGAGACGATCTGTCGCTTTGCGGTCGAAAACGGGTATTCGGTGCTCGGCCTGACGTTTTCCCCGGTCAAGGGACCGGAGGGCAACATCGAGTACCTCGTCTACCTTGAAAAAAGCGACGCGCCCGTACATACCGCGGACTGTACGCCCCACAGCGTCGTGGAGGAATCCCACGCGGCGCTTGACGCCAAAAACGCGTGAGGCCGTGCGCGGCACGGGAGGGAGGAGCAGATGAAAATCGCGGTTATACCGAATCTGAATAAACGCGATGCGGAGGCGTATACGGCGCGCATCGTGTCCCTGCTGCGGCAGTGCGGCGCTGAGGTGCTGATGCACGCGTCGCTCGCCAGCGATTACGGCGGCACGGTCGCGTGCGTCTCGCACGAGGAGATGATCGCGCGGTGCGACGTGGTCATTGCGGTCGGCGGCGACGGCACGATCATCCACACCGCAAGGCACGCGTCGCGCGCGGATAAGCCCATCCTCGGCGTAAACCTCGGCCGGCTCGGCTTTCTGGCCGGCGTGGAGCGGGACGAGCTGCACCTGCTGCGCAGGTTGTTCGACGGCAGCTACACCGTCCGGCGGCACATGATGCTGGACGTCACGGTACACGGCGCGGCGGGGGAAAAGACCTACTGCGCATTGAACGACGCCGTGGTCTCGGGCGCGCAGTCGAAGATCTTCGATTTCGGCCTGTCGGTCGACGGCTCGGAAACGTACCGTTTTCGCGCCGACGGCCTGATTCTCGCGACGCCGACGGGCTCCACAGCCTATTCGCTTTCGGCGGGCGGCCCGGTGCTCGACCCGCAGATGGACTGCATCCTGTTTACGCCGATCTGCCCGCATTCGCTCTTCAACCGCAGCACCGTGTTCAGCGCCGACAAGCGCCTGACCGTCTCGGCGGACAGCGAATATAGCGGCGACGTCTTTTTGACCGTGGACGGCGACGCCCCGATCCGCATCGCGCGCAGCGATACGATCTCCGTGCGCCGGTCCGAGCGCGCGACACTGCTCATCAAGATGGACGACCGAAATTTCTATGATATTGTAAACCGAAAAATCCTGCACAGCGGGGGCTGAGCATCCGAGTAAATCCAGAAAGAGACGGAGGAAACGAAATGAAAACCAGACGGCATGCCAAAATACTCGAACTCATCAAGGCACAGGATATCGACACACAGGAGGAGCTTCTGCGCAATCTGCGCGCCTGCGGCTTCGATGTGACGCAGGCGACGGTTTCCCGGGACATTAAAGAACTGCGGCTCGTGAAAAGCCTTTCGAGCAACGGAAAATACAAGTATTCGACCGGCCGGGACAACGCGCGGGACATCTCCTCCAAATTCTATTCCCTGTTCGGCGACTCCGTCATCCACGTGGAAGCGGCCGGGAATCTGATCGTTGTCAAGTGCATGACGGGAATGGCACAGGCCGTCTGCGCCTCCATGGATACGCTGCACTTTCCGGACTTCATCGGCACGCTTGCCGGCGAGGATACGATCCTGATCGTCTGCAAGACGAATGAGATCGCACAGGAAAAGCAGCAGGAGCTTCAGAAGCTGATTGGTGGGGTTTGACGATGCTGACACAGCTTTATATCGACAACATCGCGGTGATCGAGCGGGCCGCGATCGATTTTGAGCCGGGCTTCACCGTGCTGACCGGCGAGACCGGCGCGGGCAAGTCGATCATCATCGACGCGATTTACGCCGTGCTCGGCGAGCGGACCTCCCGCGAGCTGATCCGCACGGGCGCCGACCAGGCCTGCGCTTCGGCGCTGTTCACCGGTATTGCGCCGCAGACGGAAGCCGTCCTGCGGGAATTCGGCATCCCGCTCGAGGAAGACGGCAGCCTGCTGATCCGGCGCGAGATCCGCCAGCATGGGAAATCGAGCTGCAAGCTCAACAACTTTCCGGCGACGGTTTCGATGCTGAAGGCTGTCGGCACAACGCTGATCGACATCCTCGGCCAGCACGAAAGCTATAAGCTGCTGGCGCCGGAAACCCACGGGGATTATATCGACAGCTTTGCGGGCACAAAGCCGCTGCTCGGCGAGTACCGCGCCGCATACAAGGCGCTGCGCGAGCTCCGCGATGCGCTGGAAGCACTCGAGACCGACGAGGGGCAGAAGGCGCGGCGCATGGACATTCTCCGCTATCAGATCGAAGAGCTCGAGGCGGCGCAGCTGCGCGTCGGCGAGCAGGCGGAGCTGACCGAAAAGCGCGACGAAATCCGGAACAGCGAGCGCATTCTGCGCGGCGTCAGCGAAGCGGCGGCACTGCTGCAGGGCGACGAGGATACGGACGGCGCCGTAACGGCCGTCACAGTCGCAGCGGACGCGCTCGAGCAGGCCGCGCGCTTTGCGCCTTCGCTTTCCGATCTCGCGCAGCGCGTGCGGGACGCCGAATATACGCTGTCGGACGCTGCGGCCGACGTGTCGGACTATCTCGACAACGCCCAGTTCGACTTATCCGCGCTCGACGAGATGGAGAGCCGCCTCGAAGTGATCTACCGGCTCAGCCTCAAATACGGCGAAACAGAAGCCGAAATGCTGGATTTTCTCGAAAAGGCCCACAACGAGCTCTCTGACATCGAGTTTTCCGATGAAAAGCGCGCGCTGCTGGAAGCGCAGTACGAAGAAAAAAAGCGCGAAGCCGTCGCGCTCGCCAAGCAGCTCTCCTCCAAACGCCGCGCGGCCTGTGAGAATTTCTCCCGGCGCGTCAAGGCGGAGCTCGCCGAGCTCAACATGCCGGGCGTCTCTTTCTCCGTGGAGCAGGTCCGCACACCGCTGACAAATTTCGGATGCGACCGAATCCAATTCCTCGTTTCCGCCAATGCCGGCGAAGAGCCGAAGCCGATGTCCAAAATCGCATCGGGCGGCGAGCTCTCGCGCATCATGCTGGCGATCAACACCGTGCTCTCGGACACCGGTATGACCGAAACGCAGATTTTCGACGAGATCGACACCGGCATCAGCGGCGAAGCCGCCAACAAAGTCGGCCTGAAGCTGCGCGGCGTCTCCAAAAACGCGCAGGTCATCTGCGTAACGCATCTGGCGCAGATCGCCGCGATGGCGGACAACCACCTCTATATCGTCAAACGCGAAGAAAAGGGAAAGACCTTTACAGATGTGTGCGCGCTGGATCATGCGGCGCGCGTGCGCGAAATCGCGCGGATCATCGGCGGCGACGACATCACGCCGCTGAAGCTCAAAATGGCTGAAGAGATGCTGCAGAGGAATGAGGGAGAAGCGTGAGTGTTCGCCGCCTGTCCCGCTTTGTTCCCTTTGTCGCTCTGTTCTGTAAAGGCGTTTTGCTTGTCTTTTTGGCAGTGGCACTGCTTGTGTGCCTCGCTGCCGCGCCGGCGATTTTCGGGTACAGGCCGTTTTCCGTATCCGAGACCGATAACACGCAGCATCCCGCAGGCGCGCTCGCCTATTACCGGTATGTCCCGGCGGAAACGCTGCAGGCGGGCGATGCTGTCGCCGTCCGCAGTCAGGGCTGCACGGCGGTCCGCACCATTCTGGAAACGGACAATGCGGCGCGCACCCTTTACACAGCCGGCGGCGACGCGATCCCGTTCGAAGCGTCGGAGGGAATCGTACCGTTCAGCCTCCCGGTGCTCGGCCGCTTCGCCGCGCTTCTCACAAGGCCGGTTTTCTGGATCCTTCTGGGCATCGCCGTTCTTTTGCTTTTTGCCGGCGCTTTTCTTCTGCCGAAGTGGGCCTATACCCCGAAGTACGGCAAAAAGTAACGGCATAAGCTTTTACGAAAGACCGATGCACTGTAAATTTCCCACCGAAAAAAAAACGGAGGCAAAAACGATGAAAGTGGAGCTGACAGCCGAGTATCTGCGGCGCGTTCGATTTACGCTGCGCCGCGGCGGCGCCTACGACGCCGGCGAAGTGGACGCCTTTATGGACGCCTTGATCGCCGCCGTCGAGGCTCGGACAAAAGCCGATACAGACGCCGCGTATACAGCGCGCCTTGAGGCGATCTGCGAGATCCGCGCCGAAATGACGGAGTCCATCATGCGCACGATGCTGGAAGCTGAAAAAAAGGTGGCACCGCTGCTGGAAGCCGACGAAAATTACTGATTTTAACCAATTCCCAACGGAATTTTTACCCAAGTATTTGACAACCGTACAGGTTATGTTATAATAGACTTGAAATATCGATATGCCGATTCGAATATGCGCTTAGTGAGGTACACGTATGAATATTGCCCACCTGAAATATGCCGTAGAGGTTGAAAAAACCGCTTCCATCACGAAAGCGGCTGAAAACCTGTATATGGGGCAGCCGAACCTGAGCCGCGGAATCAAGGATCTCGAAGAGACGCTGGGCGTGAAGATCTTCAAGCGCACGTCCAAGGGCATCGTCCCGACGCCGCAGGGAGAGGAATTCCTCGTTTACGCGAAGAGCATCCTGGCGCAGATCGAAGAGGTGGAGGCGCTTTATCGTCCCGAAAAAAACAATAAGCTGAAGTTCAGCATCTCCGTGCCGCGCGCGAGCTACATCGTCGATGCGTTCACGAAATTCGTGCGCGAGGCGGATATGACGAAGGAGATCGAATTTACCTTCAAGGAAACGAACGCCATGCGCGCGATCCGCAACATCGCGCAGGAAAACTACGGGCTCGGCATCGTCCGCTTCCAGACGGTTTTCGAGCGCTTCTTCGACAATATGCTGCGCGACAAGGGCATGAAATCCGAATTTGTCTGGGAGTTCGAATACCGGCTTCTGCTTTCGGAAAAGGACCCGCTTGCCGCAAAAGAGGACCTCTGCATCGAGGACCTTTCCGGCTACATCGAGCTCTGCCACGGCGATCCGTTTGTCCCTTCGCTGCCGATGTCCGACATCAAGAAAGCGGAGATGGCGGACGACGTGACGAAGCGGATCTACCTGTACAGCCGCGGCAGCCAGATGGACCTGCTCAGCACGGTGCCGAACACGTACATGTGGGTTTCGCCGATTGCGCCGGAGCAGCTCAAGCGCTACGGCCTTGTTCTCCGGCAATGCCGGGGCAGCAAGCGGCGCATCTACCGCGACATTCTGGTGTCCAAAAAGGAGTACAAATACACGGCGGTGGATAAGGCCTTCATCGAAAAGCTCCACGCGGTGCGCGACCAGCTTGAAGCGCTGTATCACGGCGCAGCAGAGCCTTCCTATATCGCTCAATAACTATCGATATGTAAAAAACACTCTTTTAAATTCTGTGTGTTTATGTTAATGTATTATCAATGTGGATAGCGAGGTGGCACTGCTTATGGTGAACCGCAGCATATCGAAGCAGACGCTGCTCAGATTGCCGCTTTACCTGAATTATCTGAAACAATTCGGCGAAAATCAGCCTGAACATATTTCCGCAACAACAATTTCCGAAGCGCTTCGCCTCAACCATGTGGTCGTGCGCAAGGATCTGGCCTCGGTCAGCACGGCCGGCAAGCCGAAAATCGGGTATAAGACGGCGGATCTGATCGCGGAGCTCGAAGCGTTTCTGGGCTATAACGACGTGGACGACGCGATCATCGTCGGCGCCGGGAAGCTCGGCAAAGCGCTCTTGACCTACAAGGGCTTTCGCGACTGCGGCATGAATATCGTCGCCGCCTTCGATATCGATGAGGAGCTTTACGACGACGATTACGGCGGCAAGCGCATTCTGCCGATGGATAAGCTGATGGATCTGTGCGAGCGGATGCGCGTGCGGATCGGCATCATCACGGTCCCGGCGGAAAACGCGCAGGCAATATGCAATCTGCTCATCGAAAGCGGAATCCTCGCAATCTGGAATTTCGCCCCGGTCCACCTCGAGGTGCCGGACGGCGTCCTTGTGCATAATGAAAACCTGGCCGCGTCCCTCGCGCTGCTCTCCAAGCAGCTGCGTGAAGGGTTTGAAGCGCGCTGACACAAACAAGTTGCTCAGGCGGAGCACGGTCGCTCCGTTATCCGCCTTAGAATAATATCAATACTCTATTAAAGAAACGGAGAAAGATTCAAATGAAAGTTATTATCTGCATTGGAAGTTCGTGCCACCTCAAGGGTTCCCGCCAGATCGTCGAGCGGCTTCAGGCGCTCGTTCAGGAAAAGGGGCTCGAGGATAAAGTCGAGCTCGGCGGCACCTTCTGCATGGGCGACTGCGTCAACGGCGTCAACGTCACCGTGGACGGCGTGAAGCATTCCGTCTCGCCGGAGACCGTCGACGAATTCTTTGAGAAGGAAGTTCTCGCGAAAGTTCAGTAATTTCATTCAGCAGGCCGGCGCCTACAGCCGGAAGCAGATAGGGTAGGGTGATTTTCTTGCTCAGTACAGGAATCAAAGGACAGGCCGAAACTGCCGTGACCGAGCAGAATACGGCGAAAGCCATGGGCAGCGGAACGCTGGATGTTTTCGCGACGCCCGCCATGGTCGCGCTGATGGAGTCGGCGGCATACCGGTCTGTGGCCGCCGAACTGGAGTCGGGCATGGGGACGGTCGGCACGCTGATGAACGTCGAGCACGTCTCCGCAACGCCGGTCGGCATGCGGGTCACCGCGGAAAGCGAGCTTACGGAGATTGACGGCCGGCGGCTCGTATTCACGGTGAAAGCGTTCGACGACGCCGGACTGATCGGCACGGGAACGCATGAAAGATTTATTGTTGTAGATGAAAAGTTCGTGGCAAAAGCCGCAAAAAAGAGAGGATAAGGGGTATGCCAGATTACCTGAAACTCAAAAAGTCCAACTGCAAAAACTGCTACAAATGTATTCGGCACTGTCCGGTGAAGTCCATCAAGTTCCAGTCGGATCAGGCGCATATCGTCAAGGACGAATGCGTGCTCTGCGGCCAGTGCTTCGTCGTATGTCCCCAGAACGCCAAGGAGATCCGCAATGACGTTCCGGCCGTGCAGGCGCTTCTGAACAGCGGCAGCCGCGTGGTCGTCAGCCTTGCGCCTTCCTTTGTTGCGAATTATCCGGGCGCTACGATCGACACGATGAAGGCCGCGCTCAAGAAGCTCGGCTTCGACGAGGTGGAGGAAACCGCGATCGGCGCGTCGATCGTCAAGACCGAATACGAAAAAATCATCGCGGAGCGCCGGCAGAAGGTCATCATCTCCACCTGCTGCCACTCCGTCAACACAATGATCCAGAAGTATTATCCCGAAGCGCTGCCGTTCCTCGCACCGGTGCTCTCGCCGATGCAGGCGCACTGCAAGCGCATCAAGGAGCAGGACCCGGAGGCCAAGACCGTGTTCATCGGTCCCTGCATCTCCAAAAAGGCGGAATGCGACGAAAGCCCGTACGTCGACTGCGTGCTGACCTTCGAAGAGCTGACCGCATGGCTGCAGGGTGAAAATCTTTCGGTGGAAGCCGGAGACGACCACAACGAAGAGAGCCGCGCGCGTCTGTTCCCGACGACCGGCGGCATTCTGCGCAGCATGGCCTGCGACGATCCCGAGTATACATACATGGCGATCGACGGCCTTGAAAACTGCATCGCGGCCCTTCACGATATTGTCAGCGGCAACATGGGCAACTGCTTTATCGAGATGAGCGCCTGCGTCGGCAGCTGCATCAACGGCCCGGCCATGGACCACGACAAGCGCCTGCCGATCCAGGATTTCATTGCGGTGAACAAGTATGCCGGCAAGCGGGACTTCAACGTTGAGCAGCCGGCCTCCGAGGCGATTCACCACAACTTCGAGTTTGTCGGCCTGCACCGCCAGATGCCCGGCACCGCGGAGATCGAGGCGATCCTGCGCAAGATGGGCAAGACCCGTCCCGAGCACGAGCTCAACTGCGGCGCCTGCGGCTACAATTCCTGCCGCGAAAAGGCCGTTGCGGTCTATCAGGGCAAGGCCGAAATCACGATGTGCCTGCCGTACCTGCTCGGCAAGGCGGAATCCTTCTCCGATACGATCATCAACAACTCGGCAAACGGCATCTTCGTCCTCAACGAAGCGCTGGAGGTACAGCAGATCAACGCGTCTGCGCGCAAGCTGATGAACATCCAGAACGCATCGGACATCATCGGCGAGCCGGTCATCCGCATTCTGGACCCGCGCCCGTTCCTCGATGTCATGCAGACGGGCCGCGCCCTCCACGACGAGCGCGTCTACCTCGCCGAGTACAATCGCTATGTGGATCAGACGATCCTGTACGATCGGAGCTATCATATTCTGATCTGCACGATGCGCGACGTGACCGCTGAGGTCGACGAGCGCATGAAGAAAGAGAAGATGGGCCAGCAGACTATCGAGGTCACCAACCGCGTGATCGAGAAGCAGATGCGCGTGGTTCAGGAAATCGCGTCGCTGCTTGGCGAAACGACGGCGGAGACGAAGATAGCTCTCACGAAGTTAAAGGATTCGCTGAAAGATGAATAATCTATGTACTGATATCGGCTTCATGAGCCTGAATAAACACGGCGAGCAGCTCTGCGGCGACCATGTCGATATCGTTCCGCAGGGCGAAAATTCCACAGTCGTCGTTTTGGCCGACGGCATGGGCAGCGGCGTCAAGGCCAACATCCTTTCCACACTGACCTCCAAGATCATCTCCACGATGATGGCGGAGGGGATGCAGGTGGAGGACTGCGTGGAAACGATCGCTTCCACGCTGCCGATCTGCTCTGTGCGCGGCGTTGCCTACTCCACGTTCACCATCATCCGCATCATCGAAAACGAAGAGGCGGAAATCATCCAGTATGACAACCCGTTCGTCGTGATGCTGCGCAACGGAAAGAATCTGGAGTACCCGCGCGAGGAAGTGGAAGTCGGAGGAAAAACCATCTATAAAACGCGTATCCCGATTCAGGAGGACGACACCTTCATCGCTTTCAGCGACGGCGCGATCCATGCCGGCATCGGCATGTCGCTGAACTTCGGCTGGGAGCGCAAGGACATCATCGACTATATGGAGATGATGTACGATTCGAGCTATACGGCCAAGACGCTCAACACCATGCTGCTCGACGAGTGCAACAAGCTGTACGGCGGCAGCCCCGGAGACGACACCACTTCGGTCGCCATCAAGGTGCGCGAGCGCCGTCAGGTCAACCTGATGATCGGCCCGCCTTCGAATCCCGACGACCTCGAGCGCATGCACGACGCGTTTTCTGTCTCTTATACACATCTCCGAGCCCACGAGACTGCAGCT
>USBH01000024.1 GCA_900552925.1 uncultured Oscillospiraceae bacterium | reverse complement strand
CGGCGGGTCGATCATGCCCACGAGGCCGAGGAAGGTGAGGTCCTTCTCCAGCGTCTCCGGTGCCAGCACCTCCGGCAGCGCGTCGATCTCCCGCACGGCGACCGCCAGCACGCGGAGCGCCTTGCGGCTCATCTCGTCGTTGACCTGCCGCGCGCGCTCCGTATCGCCCGCCGTGCACAGCGGCGCGATCCCGTCGAAGGCGCCCTTGACGATCGCGAGCTTGCGCCCGTCGTGCTCGACGACGACCGACATGCGCTTGCGGTCGGAATCGAACGGCAGCTCCGCAAGGCGCGGAAAGGCTGCGCCGAGCGTTTCCTTCGTGTCGCCGAACTGGTGCGCCGCAAAGACGATCGCCGTTTCCGTCGGGTCGCCGATGTGCGTCACCGTGCCGTCCGCCTCAAAGGTCACGGCGCCGTCACAGCAGAGCGCCGCCGTGCGCACGAGCGTGCGCGCCGCAGCGTCGCCGGAATCGATGATCTCCGCCGCGCCGTCCAGATACGCCTTCTGCAGCGTCATGCGGTTCTGCGTCAGCGTGCCGGTCTTATCCGAGCAGATGACCGACGCGCTGCCGAGCGTCTCGACCGCGGGCAGCCGGCGGATGATCGCATTCTTTTTGACCATGCGCTGCACGCCGATCGAAAGCACGATCGTGACGATGGCCGGCAGACCCTCCGGGATCGCAGAAACCGCCAGCGAAACCGAAGTCATGAAGATCTCCAGCACGTCGATGCCGTTCAGAAGGCCGACCACAAAGATGATCGCGCAGGCGCCGAGCGCGACAAAGCCGAGGATCTTGCCGAGCGACGCGAGCTTTTTCTGCAGCGGCGTCTGCGTCTCCTCCTCGCCGGAAAGCAGCCCGGCGATCTTGCCCATTTCGGTCTGCATGCCGGTGGCGGTAACGACCGCGGTCGCCGTGCCGTAGGTGACGCTGCACCCGGAAAAGACCATGTTGACGCGGTCGCCGAGCGCAGCGTCCGCCGCGACCGGCTCCTGCGCATCCTTTTCCGACGGCACCGATTCGCCGGTCAGCGCCGACTCCTCGGACTTCAGGCCGGCGCTGTGCAGCAGACGCGCGTCGGCCGGGACGAAATCGCCCGCCTCCAGCCGGATGATGTCGCCCGGCACGAGCGACGCCGCATCGATGATCTGCTCCGTGCCGTCGCGCAGCACGCGCGCATGCGGCGCGGACATGCTCTTGAGCGCGTCGAGCGCCTTTTCGGCCTTGCTCTCCTGCAGCATGCCCATGATGGCGTTCAGGATGACGATCAGCAGGATCAGCGCCGGTTCAAAGAACTCGCCGGGGTTCCCCTCGACGCAGGCGATCACGAACGATACGATCGCCGCCGCGATCAGAATCAGGATCATCACATCCTTGAACTGGTCGAGGAACCGCTGCAGGTTCGTCTTTTTCTTCTTTTCCCGCAGGACGTTCACGCCGTGCTGCTCCAGCCGTCTGGCCGCCTCCGCAGCGCTCAGTCCCTGCGCAGGGTCCGTCTGCAGTGACTGCAGAACCTGTTCCGCCTTCGACGAAAAATACTCCACAAGATAACCTCCTTTGATTTGCGAACAGTTTACCGCATAAAAATGAACGGAGAATAAACAAACCGTGAATATGTGTACAAGGATCACTCCGAATTGAATTCAATTTTTAGGGTACATTTTCCCCAGCACCGCACGCGCGAGGCGCCGCACCGCTTCGGGGATGCGCGCGTCGGGAATCGACGAATAGCCGATGACGAGCGCCGGCTCCGGGTTTGCCGGCGTGGCGTGGCAGTAATCGGAAAGGCAGGTGACGCGCAGGCCGTTTTCCCGCGCGCGCCGCTCGATGGCCTGCGGCGATTCGCCGGTGTGCACGTGCAGCAGAAAATGCAGGCCGGACTCCGCCCCCTCGGTCTCGGCGACGCGGAACAGGCCGCAGCGCTCCATCTCCGCGAGGATCCGGTCCTTTTTCTGCTTGTAGCGGTTGCGCATGCGGTTGATGTGCTTTTCCAGATGGCCCTGCGCGATGAAGTTGGCCAGCGTGTACTGCTCGAGGTTCGACACCGTGCAGGCGTAAAAGCCGAGCTGCGCGTAAAAGCGCTCGGCGAGCGCCGCAGGCAGCACCATGTAGCTGATGCGGATCGTAGAGGCGAGGCTCTTCGTGAACGTGTTCATGTAGATCACGCAGCCGCTTTCGTCGATGCTCTGCAGCGCCGGGATCGGCCGGCCGGTCAGACGGAATTCCGAGTCGTAGTCGTCCTCGATGATATACCGCTGCGGATTCGCCTGCGCCCAGCGCAGCAGCGCATACCGCCGCGCGGCCGGCGTCACGATGCCGGTCGGGAAATGGTGCGAGGGCGAAATGTGCAGGATATCCGCGCCGCTCTCCCGCAGCGCGTCGGGGCGGACGCCGTCGCCGTCCATCGGGATAAACTGGTAATCGACGCCGTAGCTTTCGTAGATCTGCGCGATCTTCCGGTAGCCCGGGTCCTCGAGCGCATAGGTCTTGTCGAAGCCGAGCAGCTGGATCAGCAGGCCGTAGAGGTATTCCGTCCCTGCGCCGACGATGATCCGGTCCGGGGCGGCCTGAATGCCGCGGAACGCGTGCAGATGCGCCGCGATCGCCTGCCGCAGCGCCGGAACGCCGCCGCACGGCGCGTTCGTCATCACCTCGGCGCTCTGCCGGGAGATCGTGCCGCGCATCAGCTTCGCCCACGTGGCAAACGGGAAGTTGTCCGGGTCGGTGCGGTTGCTCGAGAAATCGGCGAAATACTTCGGCGCATCCGGCAGCGCCGCCGGTGTGGCTTCTGCCGTCTCCCGCGCGGGGCCGCGCTCCAGCGCAGCGGCAAAGAACCCCTTGCGCGGCACGGCATACAGATAGCCTTCCGAAATCAGCTGCGCGTATGCGTTTTCGACCGTGATAACGCTGACGCCGAGATTCTCCGCGAAGCTGCGCTTCGAGGGCAGCTTCGTGCCGGGCGCGATCTCGCCGGAAACGATGTCGTCGCGGATGCACCGGTACAGGTGGATGTACAGACTCTCCCCCTCCAGATTTTCGAACGAATAGGTCAGCATACGCCTTTCTGCGCCTCCTTTCTGACCTTTTTATTTTCCGCAGATTCTGCGGTTTCAATCGGTTCAGCTTTATTATAGCAGAGCGCCGTACGGCTGTAAAGTCCGCAGTCAAAAACGCAGTTGCGGCCGTGCCACGCAGAACTCCCCCTCCTCGCCGGGTACGGCGGCGGGATACGGAAAAAGCCGCCGGGAGGCCCCGGCGGCTCCGTCTTATTTCTTCTGCCCGTAATACGCGTTCGCGCCGTGCTTTCTGAGGTAGTGCTTGTCGAGCAGCTCCTGCTGCATCGGCGGGATCGCCGGGTCCATCATCAGGTTGTGCCACGCCATGAAGGCCAGCTCCTCGAGGACGACCGCATTGTGCACCGCGTTCATCGGGTCGGTGCCCCACGCGAACGGGCCGTGGCTGTGCACGAGCACTGCGGGGATATCGTCCGGCGACTTGTCGCGGAACGTCTCGATGATGACCGTGCCGGTCTCCTTTTCATAGGCGCCGCCGATCTCCTCGGGCGTCATCTTCCGCGTGCAGGGGATCTCGCCGTAGAAGTAGTCGCCGTGCGTCGTGCCGAGCGCGGGGATCCCCCGCCCGGCCTGGCTGAACACCGTCGCCCAGCGGCTGTGCGTGTGCACGACGCCGCCGATGTTCGGAAACGCCTTGTACAGCTCCACATGCGTCGGCGTGTCGGAGGAGGGATTCAGCGCGCCCTCCACCGTTTTGCCCGTGCGGATGTCGACGAGCACGATGTCCTCCGGGCGCAGCACGTCGTATTCGACGCCGCTCGGCTTGATCGCCATGATGCCGCTTTCGCGGTCGATGCCGCTCACATTGCCCCATGTGAATGTGATGAGATGGTGCGCGGGCAGCTGCATATTCGCCTTGTAGACCTGTTCCTTGAGTGCTTCGAGCATCGCTTATCTTCCCTTCTCCGTCAGTTTGTACAGTCTCGCGCCGTGCGGCTCGATCTCCGCGGAAATCGCCCCCTGCACGTCGCTTGCTTCCTTCGTCCAGAGCTCTTCGGCCGTATACGCCGCGCCGCCGACCAGCTCCGTGAGGTCCGCGGAAACCGTCGCCGGCGCTTCGCGCAGGTTGAACAGCGCCACATACGGCACGACGCCGACGAAGTTGAGCCACGCCGCCTTTTCTTCGTCGCGGAAAAGCTGCAGCGGCGTGCCGCCGTGCTGGTTCAGGCGCAGCATTTCGTCGTTTGTGAGCAACGAAAGCGTGAATTCGTCGTTGTCCCGCATTTCGCCGCCCATGATCAGCGGCGCGCGGAAGATGCCCCAGAGCGACATCATCGTGATCTGCTCCGGCTTCGTGAAGTTCGTGTAATGGCCCTTGCCGTCCGCCGTGATGGCGATGCGGCCGAGCGGCAGCATGTCGCAGTCCGGGTACCGGCCGGGCTGCACGTGCGCCTGCCAGACCTCACAGCGCCAGAACATTTCGAGCAAAGACGGCCAGTTGTCCCAGAAATCATCGGTGATGCGCCACATATTGGCGTATTTCGCCATGTGCCACGCTTCGCCGATCACCGCCGGGCCCGGCGAAAGGCTGAGCACCATGCTGCGGCCGCTGCGGTCGATCGCCGTGCGGATCATCTCGATCTCGCGGCGCGCCGAGTATTCCTCGAGCGGCGTCGCCTTCACGTTGCAGATGTCGTCCACCTTGACGTAGTCGACACCCCAGTCGGCGTACAGCGCGAAGATCGAGTCGTAATACGCCTGCGCGCCCGGCTTTTCGGCGTCGACGCCGTACATATCCGTGTTCCAGGCGCAGATCGAATTGCGGTGCGCGATCTCATGGCAGGAAATGTCCGTGCCCTTCACCTTCAGGCGGTTGTGCACGGCGAGGCGCGGCACGCCGCGCATGATGTGGATGCCGAACTTGAGGCCCATCGCGTGGATGCGGTCGGCGATCGGCTTGAAGCCCGCGCCGTCCGCCGCGGACGGGAAGCGGTTCACCGCCGGCATCAGGCGGCCGTATTCGTCCATGCAGAGCTGTGCAAAGCGGTTGTACTCCCAGTGGTACTTGCCGGCCTCCGGCTCATACCACTGGATGTCGCACACGACGTATTCCCAGCCGTGCGCTTTCAGGTGGTCCGCCATATACTGCGCGTTGCCGAGCAGCTGCTCCTCGTTGACGGCGGGACCGTAGCAGTCCCAGCTGTTCCAGCCGAGCGGCGGCGTCAGCGCCGCCTGATCTTTTCTGTACATATGCGCTCCTCCCATCGGATTGTTCTTGCTTTCATTATACCAACCTGTCCGTACAAGTCAAGCCCAAAGCAAAAAAGAACCGGGCGCTGCATACAGCCGCCCGGCCTTTTTCCCTGATTTATTTGAAAAGCTTCTTCAGGCGCTCCATCGCCTCGGCCGTATCCTCGTGCGTGCCGAACGCCGTCAGGCGGAAAAAGCCCTCGCCGTTCCTGCCGAAGCCGCTGCCCGGCGTGCCGACGACCTCGGCGCGCGCCAGCAGGTCATCGAAGAATTCCCACGAGGTCATGCCGGCGGGCACCTTATGCCAGATGTACGGCGAGTTTTCGCCGCCCGTGAACCACAGGCCCATCGCCTTGAACGCGTCGACCATCAGCGCCGCGTTTCGGCGATAGTAGTCGATCACTTCGCGCACCTGTTTCTGCCCCGCCTCGGTGAAGACTGCGGCCGCGGCGCGCTGGGTGATGTAGTTGACGCCGTTGAACTTCGTGGCCTGCCGGCGCGCCCAGAGCCGGTTGAGCTGCGTTTCCCCGCAGACCAGCTCGTCGGCGATCACCGTGTAGCCGCAGCGCACGCCGGTGAAGCCCGCCATCTTGGAGAACGAGCAGAACTCGATCGCGCACTTTTTGGCGCCCTCGATCTCGAAGATGCTGTGCGGCAGCGTATCGTCCGCGATGAAGGATTCGTACGCGGCGTCAAAGAGGATGACCGCCTCGTGCCGCAGCGCGTAATCCACCCACGCCTCAAGCTGCGCGCGGCTGTACACGGCGCCGGTCGGGTTGTTCGGCGAGCAGAGATAGATGATGTCTGCCTCGGTGTTTTCGTCCGGCATGCCGAGGAAGCCGTTTCGCTCGTTGGCGTCGAGATAGGCGACCTTGCGGCCGGACATCACGTTCGTGTCGACGTAAACCGGATAAACCGGGTCGGGGATCAGGACGCGGTTGTCTTCGCCGAAGATGTCGACGATGTTGCCGATGTCGCTCTTCGCGCCGTCCCCGACGAAGATCTCGGAGAGCTTCAGCGAAACGCCGCGCTTTGCGTAATAGCCCTGGATGGCCTCGCGCAGGAAGTCATAGCCCTGGTCCGGCGAATAGCCGTGGAACGTCTCCTTGTGCGCCATCTCGTCGGTCGCTTTGTGCATGGCCTCGATGACCGCGGGCACGAGCGGCTGGGTCACGTCGCCGATTCCCATGCGGATGATCCTGTTTTCCGGGTGCGCCTGCGTGTAGGCCGCAACCTTCTTTGCGATTGTCAGGAACAGGTAGCTGTCCTGCAGGTTTGCGTAATTCGTGTTGATCTGCATGTGATTCTCTTCCCTTCCGTATAAAAATCGTTGAGCGTTCAGGCCTTTTCCCGCTTTGCCAGCGAAGCGCCGACGAAGCCGAGGAACAGCGGGTGCGCCTTGTTCGGCCGGGATTTGAATTCCGGGTGGAACTGCACGCCGATGAAGAAGTCGTTTTCCGGCACCTCGACCGTCTCGACGATCCGGCCGTCCGGCGACGTGCCGCTGACGCGCAGCCCGGCTTCGGTCAGCACCGCGCGGTAGTCGTTGTTGAACTCGTAGCGGTGGCGGTGGCGCTCGTCGATGTGCGCGGCGCCGTAGCAGCGCGCCATCTGGGAATCCGGCGCAATCTCGCAGGGATAGCTGCCGAGCCGCAGCGTGCCGCCCATATTGATCTTGCTCGACTGGTCGGGCATGAAGTCGATGACCTTGTTCTGTCCGACCTCGTCGAACTCGCCGGAGTTCGCGTCCTCGATGCCGCAGACGTGGCGCGCATACTCGATGACGGCGATCTGCATGCCGAGGCAGATGCCGAGATACGGCACATTGTTCTCGCGCGCATACTGTGCCGCGAGGACCATGCCCTCGATGCCGCGGTTGCCGAACCCGCCGGGCACGAGGATGCCGTCGCAGCCGGCGAGCACCGCCGCCGCGTTCTCCGCCGTGATTTGCTCGGAGTCGATCCAGTCGATCTCGATGCACGCGCCGTGCTCATAGCCCGCGTGGCGCAGCGCCTCCGCCACGGAAAGGTAGGCGTCGTGCAGCTTGACGTACTTGCCGACGAGACCGATGCGCACGGTCTTCGTGCGGTTGTGGATCTTCTCGACCATGCGCACCCACTCGGACATGTCCGGCGCCGGCGCTTCGATGTGCAGCTCACGGCAGACAATGTCGGAGAATCGGTTCTTTTCCAGCATCAGCGGCGCCTCGTACAGCACGGGAATCGTGCGGTTCTCGATCACGCAGTCGGGCTTTACGTTGCAGAACAGCGCGATCTTCTGGAAGATGCTCCGGTCGATCGGCTCGTCGCAGCGCAGCACGATGATATCCGGCGAAATGCCCATGCCCTGCATCTCCTTGACGGAGTGCTGGGTCGGCTTCGACTTGTGCTCGCCGGAGCTTTTGAGGTACGGCACGAGCGTGACGTGGATGAAAAGCGAATTCTCGCGGCCGACCTCCAGCGAAACCTGGCGGATCGCCTCGAGGAACGGCTGGCTTTCGATATCGCCCGCCGTGCCGCCGATCTCCGTGATGACCACGTCCGCATTCGTCTTGTGGCCCACGCTGTAGATGAAGCTCTTGATCTCGTTCGTGATGTGCGGAATGACCTGCACGGTCTCGCCGAGGTATTCGCCGCGGCGCTCCTTGTTCAGCACGTTCCAGTACACCTTGCCGGTCGTCAGGTTCGAGAACCTGTTGAGGTCCTCGTCGATGAACCGCTCGTAGTGGCCGAGGTCGAGGTCCGTCTCCGCACCGTCCTCGGTCACGTAGACCTCGCCGTGCTGGTACGGGCTCATCGTGCCCGGGTCGACGTTGATGTACGGGTCGAGCTTCTGCGCGGCGACCTTCAAACCGCGCGCCTTCAGCAGCCTGCCGAGCGAAGCCGCCGTGATGCCCTTGCCGAGTCCGGAGACAACGCCGCCCGTCACAAAAATATACTTCGTCATTTTTTATCCCAACCTTTTCTGTAAAATCCCGCGGCCGGGCCGCAGGTAGAACACCTATTCTCCGCGGGATCCTCAGATCTCCACCGTACCGGTAAACACCGTATCCGCGCCGCCGGTCATCAGAACGCCTTCGTCCGTGTAGCGAACCGTCAGCTCGCCGCCGCGCAGCAGGACGCGGACGTCCTCGCCCTTGCGGCAGTAGCCGTTCAGGCAGGCCGCCACAACCGCCGCGCAGGCGCCGGTGCCGCAGGCCATCGTCTCGACGCTGCCGCGCTCCCAGACACGCATCTTGAGCGTGCGGCTGTCGAGCACCTGAATGAATTCCGTGTTGATGCGCGCCGGAAAGCGTTCGAAATGCTCGAAGCCCGGGCCGATCCGCTCGAGATCCAGCGTGTCCGGATCATCGCCGAACACCACGCAGTGGGGGTTGCCCATCGAAACACAGGTGACCGCATAGCGCACGCCGCCCACCTCGAGCGGCACCGCAACGACCGACGCCCCGTCGAACAGGACGGGGATCTCCTGCGGCGCGAGCACCGCGCGGCCCATATCGACCGTCACGGCCGAAACCGCGCCGTCCTCGAGGCGGACGCGGCACGTCTTGACGCCGCTCTTCGTTTCGATGTGCAGGACCTCCTTGCGCGCGATGCCGCTGTCGTACACGAACTTCGCGACGCAGCGGATGCCGTTGCCGCACATCATGCCCTCGCTGCCGTCGCGGTTGAACATGCGCATCTGCGCATCGGCCTTGTCGGACGGGCAGATCAGGATGACGCCGTCGCCGCCGACGCCGTTGTGCCGATCGGACAGGTAGATGGAGAGGAATTCCGGGGAGGAAACCTTATTTTCAAAGCAGTTGATATAGATGTAGTCGTTGCTGCACGCCGACATCTTCGTAAACGGCAGCTTGACCTTTTCACTCTTGAGGTTGTTGATGTCCACGATCTCCGTGTTGTACGGGGTGTAGCGGCTCATCAGGCTGTCTGCAAGCGCGTTCGCGGTATCGATCGCCGTCAGGCACGGGATGCCGAGCAGCGCCGCCTTGCGGCGGATCTTCACGCTGTCGCGCGCCGGATTTCTGCCCTTCGCGGAGGTGGAGATGATGTACGCGAGCTTGCCGCTCTCGAGCAGCGTGATCGTGTTGACCGGGCTCTCGTGGATCTTGTCGACGATCTTCACGGAGAGGCCGAGCTTTGCGAGCACGCTCGCGGTGCCGGTCGTCGCGTAAAGCGGGAAGCCCATCTTGTCGAACTTCTTCGCGATTTCGCCGATCTCCTTCTTGTCGCCGTCGCGGACGGTGATGAACACGCCGCCCTTCTTGTTCATCTTGCAGCCGGAGGCGATCAGGCCCTTGTAGAGCGCCTCCTCGAGGTTGTTGCCGATGCCGAGCACCTCGCCGGTGGACTTCATTTCCGGCCCGAGCTGCGTGTCGACGTCGGTCAGCTTCTCAAACGAGAACACCGGCACCTTGACCGCCGTGTACGGCGAGGTCTTGTACAGGCCCGTGCCGAAGCCGAGGTCCTTCAGCTTCATGCCGAGGCTGACCTTCGTCGCGAGGTCGCACATCGGAACGCCCGTGACCTTGCTCAGGTACGGCACCGTTCTCGAGGCGCGCGGGTTGACCTCGATGACGTAGATCTCGCGGTCCATGATGATGTACTGCAGGTTGATCAGGCCGATGGCCTGCAGCTCGGTGCAGAGCGTCTCGGTCGTCTTGACAATCTTCGCGCTGAGCTCGTCGTCGATGTCCTTCGCCGGATAGACCGCGATGCTGTCGCCGGAGTGGATGCCCGTGCGCTCCACGTGCTCCATGATGCCCGGGATCAGGATGTCGTCGCCGTCGCAGATCGCGTCGACTTCGATCTCCGTGCCGCTGAGGTATTTGTCGATGAGCACCGGGTTGTCCTGCTTCTGGCGCAGGATGATCGCCATGTATTCCTTGATGTCCTCGTCGCCGTAGGCGATGATCATGTTCTGGCCGCCGAGCACGTAGGACGGGCGCATCAGAACCGGGTAGCCGAGGTCGCGCGCCGCCGCGAGCGCCTCTTCCGCCGTCATGACCGTGTGGCCCTTCGGGCGCTTGATGTTGCAGCGCTCGAGCAGCTCCTCGAAGCGCTCTCTGTCCTCCGCCGCGTCGATGCTGTCGGCCGAGGTGCCGATGATCGGGACGTTGTTCTTCGCGAGCGTCTTGGTCAGCTTGATCGCCGTCTGGCCGCCGAACGCAACGACGACACCCTTCGGCTTTTCGATGTTGATGATATTCATCACGTCTTCGCTGCACAGCGGCTCAAAGTACAGGCGGTCCGCCGTGTCGAAGTCCGTGGAAACCGTTTCCGGGTTGTTGTTGATGATGACGACTTCATAGCCGAGGCGCTGCAGCGACTCGACGCAGTGCACGCTGGCGTAGTCGAACTCGATGCCCTGGCCGATGCGGATCGGGCCGGAGCCGAGAACGACGACCGTCTCCTTGCCGCTCTTGCCGATGAACTCGAGCGCCTCGTTCTCGCCGCCCTGTTCCGGCGTGTCGTAGGTGCCGTAGAAGTACGGCGTCGTCGCCGCGAATTCACCCGCGCAGGTGTCGACCATCTTGAACGTCGCCTCGTGGCGGTACTCCGGCTTCGTGCCGCAGAGCCGCGTCAGCGCTTCGTCGGTGTAGCCGAGCTTCTTGCCGCGCGTGTACTGCGCCTGCGTCAGCGGCTTGCCGGCGATCTCGCGCTCGAAGGCGAGCAGGTTCGCGATCTTGTCGAGGAACCACATGTCGATCATCGTGAAGTCGTGGATCTCCTTTGTGGAAACGCCGCGCCGCAGGAGCTCGTAGATCGCGAAGAGGCGCTCGTCGGTGGCGTCCTTCAGGATCTGCCAGAGGTCCGCGTCCGCAAAGTTTGCGAACTTCGGCATGTTCAGCGTGTCGAGCGAGATCTCCGCGCCGCGCACGGCCTTCATCAGCGCCATTTCAAACGTGTCCGCAATCGACATGACCTCGCCGGTCGCCTTCATCTGCGTGCCGAGGTTGCGCTTTGCGTAGACGAACTTGTCGAACGGCCACTTCGGGAACTTGACCGCCACGTAGTCGATCGACGGCTCAAACGCCGCGTAGGTCTTGCCGGTGACGGCGTTGATGATCTCGTCGAGCGTGTAGCCGATCGCGATCTTCGTCGC
>USBH01000023.1 GCA_900552925.1 uncultured Oscillospiraceae bacterium | reverse complement strand
CGGCAGCGTCAGATGTGTATAAGAGACAGTCCCAGAACCGCGCCATGAGATTGCACAGCGTGGTCTTGCCACTTCCGGACGGACCGACGATGGCCACGGTGGTTTTCTCCGGGATGGTCAGGGACACATCGTGCAGGATGGGCTTGCTGTCATAGGAGAAATCCACATGGGACAGGGTGATGTCCTCCCGTTCCGGCGAAAGCTCCTCCCCGTCAATGTCCATGGGTTCTACGCGCAGAATTGCGCTTGCCTTATCTACGCCGATGTCGATGGAGCGGAACAAAGCCGAAAAGCTTCCGGCGCTGTCCAGCTGCTCAAAGAGGATGAACGAGCAGATCAGCATCAAAAGGCAGTTTGTCAGCTCCATGGTGCCGCTGAAGTAAAAGACGATAGCGGCCGCGCAGACGGCAACGCCGGTGAGCTTGTTGACAACAAACTGCGCCAGCATATAAAGCACCGACGGGATCTCCATAGCAAAGGACGCCCTGCGGGCTTCCTCCACAGCGCCGTGTACCTGCGTGGCAGAGTCGTGGGTCAGGTCGAAATTCTTGACCTCGGCGATGCCCTGCACATATTCCAGCACCTTGGACACAAGGCGCTCATCGGCATTGAATTTCCGCTGGGAAAGGGTCTGCTCCGCCCGCTGCATGGCGGCGTTGACGGCAAAGAACAGCACCAGTCCCGTCAGTGTGATCAGCCCCATGCGCCAGTCAAAGAGGAACATCATCGCTGCGATGATGCCGGAGGTCAGAAAGCCGCGGGTCGTGACCATTACCACGCGGGTAGCCACATTCGCCATGTTTTCCATGGTGTTGGTGGTGACGGACGTGACCTCGCCGAGGCTGTTGTCATTGAACCAGCCCATAGGCAGGTAGCGCAGGTGCTCGGCGATCTCGATGCGTTTGTTGGCGCAGGCGCGGTAGCCCGCACGGGTCTGGAGCATGGTAGCCTTCATGTTGATGGCAATCGTAATGATCAATGAGATCACGATAATGCCGAGGCTCGTCCATAAAGTTGCCATAGTGACGTTCCTTTCCAGCAGCGCCTGAATGACGATGGCGGCTGCCGGAATACGCATGGCAGAGCAAATGGCGCTGACCACGCCCAGCCAGATAGATGTTATAAACAGCCTGCGGTTGTCCTCACCGCAGAAATCAAAGAACTTTTTCAGTGTCTGGAGCATTACGCCACCTCCCCGTCGTCTTTGACGCTGATGTGGGCCTCCCACATGGTTTGATAAAGGGGGCAGGACGCAAGAAGCTCCGCCTGCGTGCCGGTCGCTTCGATCTTGCCTTGATTGACAACAATGATCTGATCGGCGTCCGCAATGGTGGACAGCCGGTGGGCAATGACCAGCAGCGTCTTGCCCCGCACCAGCCTTCCCAGTGCCGACTGGATGACCGCCTCGTTTTCCGGGTCTGTATAGGACGTTGCCTCGTCGAGAATGACGATCGGCGCGTCCTTCAGCATGGCACGGGCAATGGAGATGCGCTGCCGTTCACCGCCGGACAGGTGACCGCCGGATGCACCGCATACGGTCTGATAGCCGTTCTCCAGCCCCATTATGAACTCGTGGCAGCCGCATTTCTTCGCGGCGTCAATGACCTCCGCATCGGTCGCACCCTTTCTGCCCATGCGGATATTGTCCATGACAGAAAGGTCAAAGAGGTAGTTGTCCTGCGACACATAGGCGATGTGCTTCGTACACTCCGCCAGCGGCAGCGTACGGATGTCCACGCCGCCCAGCTCGATGGCACCGTCCTTTACATCCCACAAAGAGGCGATAAGCCGGGCGATGGTGGACTTTCCGCTGCCGGAGGGGCCCACAAGAGCATTGACTGTCCCCGGGGCAATGTGCAGATCGATTCCGTGCAGTACCTCCTTGTCGTGATAGGCAAAGCGGACATCTTTCAGCTCGACGGCGTTGTCCGCAGGCAGCTTTTCCGCACGTTCCGGACGCTGCATATCCTCGCCGGACAGCACCTCCGCCACCTCACCCACGATGGTCGTCACCTGCGCGATGTCATCGGTGTAGGAAAAAGCGGTGATCAGCGGCTGCATAACGCCGAAGGACAGAACAATGACCGCGAGAAACGTCTCCGCCGACAGTGTGCCGTGCATATAGAGAAGGCAGCCCACCGGCAAGATGCCGAGAAGTGTCGAAGGGAGTATCGCCATTCCGGCCACCTGTCCGAACAAACTCCCGCGCATCCAGTCGATGAAGCAGTCCGCGCCCTCTTTTGCGGCGGAGACGAACTTTGCATAGCTGGTCCTGGACTGACCAAACGCCTTGATGACCTCAATGCCGCTGATGTATTCCACAGCCGTGTCGTTCAGTGTCTTTGTCGCGGTGACCGTGCGCTGAAACTTCTCGTTATAGCCGCTGAACATGGACATAAAGCAGAGAATGCCCAGCGGCAGGACGATGAACATGGAAAGGCCCATGCGCCAGTCCTCGATAAACAGCAGCACCAGTACCGCCAGCGCCCCCACGATGTTGGTGGTCATCTCCGGCAGCAGGTGGGCAAGGGTGGTTTCGATGGAATCGACCCGCTCGACGATGATGTTCTTATACGAGCCGGAGGAACGATCCAGCACCGTACCCAGCGGCAGCGTCGCCAGCTTATCCAGCAGCCGGACGCGGGTATTGGCCAGCACATGGAACGTCGCATGGTGGGAGAGAGAGGTGGACACGCTGTGCAGCACATAGCGCAGCACCCAGCAGCCCGCCATCCATGCGCAGAGCGTCAGGCAGCGGGGAAGCTCCGCCGTGCCGTTTACCAGTGCGGTGATAAGCCGGATGATGATGAAATACGGAATAAGCGAGCAGGCAACGCCCAGCAGCGCCGTAAGGACGCTCAAAGCGTACTCGCCGTACCGCCCTTTTGCCAGCTCTGCCAGCCACGAGGCGGCGGAGCGCTTTTGCTTCGTGTTCTGATTCATGGGTAATTCCTCCAAGGCAGATCAGGCAGCCAGATGCTTCTTCACGATGCCCTTGCCGATAGCTGCTCCGATGAATGCGGCCACGATCACACCGGCCACCAGTGCCACGGATACCCAGGACTGCAGCATCTGGGATGCGGCAAGGATGGCGTCCTGACGGCCATCGGTGACCATCTGATCCGCCATAGCCTTGGCTGCGATGGCGTAGGGAATGATGGTGCTGCCGAATGCACCCAGCACCTGATTGATGACATAACTGACGGTCAGCGCCTTCGCGTTGCCGTAGCCCATCTTCCACAGCAGCAGCTCGGCAATGGCACCGGAGAGAATAAAGAGGATGATGTACGGCAGGTATCCGCCCATAATGGCGCGGACAATGCTGTAAATGAGGATCGCACCGGGCTTTTTCACCTTCGTGCCGATGATGAAGTAGACGATGCCCTCCAGCAGGGCGAAAAACACCGGCATCAGAATGATGGTAATGGGCGTTGCGTACAGGACGGAGCTGGCGAAGAAAATGACCACATTGATCAGAGCCAGCAGGACAACGGTGATGATGTCCTTGATTTTCAGTTTATTGGGGTTTGCAGTACTCATGGTTAAAGACTCCTTTTTGAATGGAATATGGTTGAACGTCGCAGAGACGGCGATCACAGGATAAGGCCGGCGGCGATCGATGCCGCCAGCAGGACGCAGAACACAGCATCCCACGCAGAAAACCGAAGCGACAGATAGTTGCTTTTGCGGCGGGTTAAGTCGATGCCCCGTGTTTCGGCGGAGGCGGACAGCGTTTCGGCGATGCGGATAACGCGCAAAGCCATCGGCACGGTCAGTATTTCGATATAGGATGGCAGCGCACGCAACTTTTGCCATGGCGTCACAAACGCGCCCCGGGTGCGGATGGATTGCCGCAGCAACTTCATGTCTCCCGACAGAACGGGGAAGAAGCGGAAAATCACCGCCACGATCATGATCAGCCGCTCCGGTAGGCGCAGATTGCGCAGCGCTGCCAGGGTACGGCTGGCTTCATTCCGCCCAATCAGCGTCCGCATGGAAATGCCAACGGCAATGATCCGCGGGAACAGCACCAGCATAAAGGAAAACACCGTGCCCGGCAGCAGAGCGTTTGCCGCCCACAGCAGCCCAAAGCTCATCCCGCCTGCCAGCGCCGTTCCGAGCCAGCCGTCCGCTGCGGTCAGCAGGATCAGTGCCGTATATACGGCATAAACTAAGTGGTTGTTGGATGTGGAGATCACGACCAGCAGGGCCAGCCAGTAAAGCAGCTTCGTTGCCGGGTGGAATCGTTCTTTATGCTGTTTTTTCGCAGGAGCATTGGAAAGATGGAAGCGCTCCATATATTGCCGTACCGCTTGCAAATCTCGTTCCGAATGAACGGGAAATTCTATTTCTGCATGCCCATCCGACAGCCCAATGCAGCGGTCACACGCACCTGCAATTAGCTCAGGGTCGTGGGTGATGATGAGAACAGTCTTTTCCTTCCGCATCTCCCGGATCAGCGCTGCGCACCGCTCCAGACTTTCCGCGTCCTGTCCTGCTGTCGGCTCGTCCAGTATGACGATCGGCTTGTCGGATAGATACGCCATCATCAGCGTCAGACGCTGCACCTGCCCGCCGGAGAGGGAAAAGGGATGCCGGTTGCGGCAGTCCCACATATCCATACTTTTCAGCAGCGCTTCCGTTTTTGCTTCAAACTCCGGTGTCACCGCATGTCCATATTGCAGCTCGTGCAGGACGGAGCCTGTGAAGAACTGGAACTCCGCCTCCTGAAGGATGAACAGCACTTGCTTTTGCAGCTGCTTTGGATTTTGCGACTTTCCGAAAAGCATTATCCTGCCGCCGGAGGGGCGGTAAAGCCCTGCAATCAGCTTGCCGATGGTCGTTTTGCCGCAGCCGTTTGCGCCCACAAGGCCGACGATCTCATGCTCACGGACGGAAAAGCTGACACCAGAGAGGGTATCTCCGGCCTTCCTGCCGTATGTATAGCGGACATCTGAGACGGCAAGCACCGTCGGCGCGGTTTTCGGCAGCGGCTCTTTCTCCGGCACGGTGATATCCGCAAGGTCGAGCGTGCGCAGAGAAAGTGTTTGTCTCCGCTCCACTGAGAACGCCTTTGCCTCTGCGGCAGTATATTTTCCTTTGATCTCGCCGTCTGTCATGACCCAAAATTCGTCGGCAATATCGGCAAGATAATAGAGCCGGTGCTCACTGAGCAGCAGCGTTTTGCCCTGCTTTTTCAGGGCAAGCAGAATCTCTTTTAACTGCTGCGTGGCGACGAAGTCCAGATTGGCCGTGGGCTCGTCCAGCAGAAAAATATCTGTGTCCATTGCCCACGCGGACAAGATGGAGATGAGCTGTCGCTCGCCGCTGGACAGTTCGTAGACATTGCGATCCTTCAGCCGCTCCAGATGAAAGATCCGGAAGGCCTCATCTACCCGCCGTCGGATTTTGTCTTGCGGCAGACCGTGATTTTCAAGACCGAAGGCCACTTCATTGGAGCTGTTCACGGTGAAAAACTGGCTGCGAGGATCCTGAAATACCGAGGCGGCCAGTTCGTCGATTTCGCCGATACTCATCCCGGCGGTGTCCTGCCCGTTCAGGCGGCAAAAGCCTTTTAGCTCTCCCTCGTAAAACTGGGGGATTAATCCGTTGATGCACCGTAGCAGTGTGGACTTTCCGCAGCCGCTGCCGCCGCAGAGCACCACACAGCGTCCGGCTGGGATGCTGCCGCCGACTTTTTGCAAGGTGGGCTGCTTTTCTTCTGCATATTGAAATTCAAATTCAAAATCTATCATCGCAAACTCTTTTCTTATTAGTTAGCCGTCTCTAACCAGCGGCCGTAAGAAACGGACGGATGGACCGTCCGAATTAACTTTTCGGATTTATTGCAAGGTATCGCATAGCTGCCGCCAGCCAGCGTTGGTGAAATCAAGGACTGCCTGTAAGCAGGTAAGCATTCTGCCTTCCTCCATATGCTGATCCAGCAGCTGGCGGAAGTACCAGAACTGTGAGCCCATCAAAAGACGGATCGCATCGGCATTTGGCGCTTTTCCATAGATGTGTGAAAAGAATTCCACCGTTTGTTCCGCTTTACGGTTCATCAGTTCATGCAGCACGGTTTCCATGGAGCTGCCATCGCTGCGGCAGAAAAATAAAGTGCAGTCATTGCAGTGCTCGGTCAGCAGTTGAAAATATACCTGTTCTTCGGCGTTTATGGCGCGGAGGATATCATCCGGCTGCGCGCTGCACTTTGCTTTTTCGTATTCTTCTGCGACGGGGGTAAAGAGAACCTGCATCGTCTCAAAAAAATCCTGAAGCAGACTGGCAAACAACGCGTCTTTATTCTTGTATCTTGTGTAGATTGCCCCCGTAGTAACACCGGCTTTTTCGGCGATCTTGTGCAGAGAGGCTTTCTGAAAGCCGTAAGCAAGAAATTCCGAATAAGCAGCCTGAATGATCCCATCATCCAGGGAATGATCCCTATTGGCCATGTCTTCACTCCTCTGCGCCTAAATAATAACATCATTATCGATAACGACATTATTATAGCGTTCTTTTTGCTGCTTGTCAATGCGAATTGCACACTGCTTTGCAAAAACACTCCTTGACAAATCTCGTCTCATGTTCAAATCTTGCATGAGTGTGTGAATGCGATTGATCCGGGATTCAATATAGCCGCTGGCAAACCCCTCTGCAAATACACCGGCTCCTATATTGCTGCTATACTCTGAGTGACGCTCGCTGGATGCAGCGGCATAGGCTCTGGCGTAAAGTATGGCATAGTCTTTACTCGGAAACTTGTTCGTGTAAGTAAGCATGGTGGCATAGGCATCCGCGTAAATTGCATCGTGTCCTGCAGCCAGTGCTTCGGCATAGGCATCCCGATATAGCTTGTTTGGGTCTTGCTTTACAATGATTTTTTCCACGCGATTACGCCTGATCGTGAGATCGATCATATAGCCCAGATCAGAGAGCACGTGTGAGATCGTGCGGCATCCATCCTTATAAAACTGTGCGATCCGCTTTTGCTTGTCGGCGATATGCGCGTAATCGGAGGGGCAGACGAACGTCCACTCGGCGGCCTTGTCGTCGAATACGACGCGGAAGCACCGGTCGAGGTTGATTTCGCCGATACCGGCTTTATTGAGCAGAATGTAGTGCTCCGGAGCTTCGTCGATCGGCGCGATCGCAGCGGTCTCCTCGTCGTAGGTGATTGCGAGAATAAACATCTCGCTTGTGCCGAAGTGGGCGGTCACGGTTTCTTTATCGGGTACATAGATCATGTTCATTTCGAATTTCCTCTCGATGCACTACTTCTGCAAAGCAATCGTGCGCAGTAGCTCAATGCGTCTTTCGATGGCGTCGGCGAGCTTGTCGCCGCGTTCGTGGTCAACAAAAAGTGAATCCGACAGCAGCGCGCGGACTTCATCTCCGAAATCCCGCAGAGCATTGAAATTGACCCAATCAAAAGAGGATACTAATTTGATCTGCTCTATGTGCGTATCCCGGAAAGGCTTCGAGGGAAGATTCGCCGCAGTGGAATGAATGAGTTTCGTAGGTGTAGAGAACCAGAGGGAAGTGCCTGTGTCGTAAATCGGCGCAGCTCCAACCCACTTCAGTGTTTCGGCGTTGCGAATGACACCGAAATTATTGAAATGGCGATCTTCGTTTGCAAGAAGAAAATCGACCACCAGCATTTGATCCAGCGCGTGCTGTATTCCCGGGATGCCAAGTTCGGCGCAGCATCTCAGATAATGCTGATAGCTGGAATGATGGTTCTCCTTCTTCAGCGTTTGTACGATGTACCATGCAGGTACCAGTTCCGTGTCCGACGTGATAAAATCTTCACAGACGCTGTAAGGATAGTCGTTTTGTAAAATGAGGCGATAAGCAACATGGGAAACCTGAAGCCTGTCCATCAGGCAGGAAGCGATGACCTCATTGTAGGGTTCCTGTTGAATAGCACCACTGCCGCCTTTTATCAGGCAGCGTTTGCCGTCGATGATTGTCCACTTCTTTTTGAGCCATCCATCTGAGGTGTTATCCGGAGACATCAGACTGATTCCTTCATCACCGGAGAGCTTCTTACCAAAGAGTATGTCGCCGATGTCGTCTGAGAAGCTGTTCTGGAAGAAATTGATGTCATCCCACTGTAAATCAGAATGTTTGGCACGAATCCAGTATTGGTCGGACAAACTGAGGCCATAGCTCTTTTCGAGCAGCTGCTGCGTGTATCCGATCCGGAGTGTTTCGAGTGCCTGACGGATTCCCTGACGGCTGGCCGGAATGGATCGGCCACGCCACCAAGCATTTAACGCCGAGCGATCAAGAATACCGTTCCGCATCGAAATTCCGATAGGAACATGCGCGGCATGATATATTTCGGTCACTTGTGAAATCGTGCAGGAAGCATCGTCCAGCACCATCTCCAAAACCGGTGTGTTTTTGTGCATTAAAGTGTATTGCATGATCGTCTCCCTGTAAAAAAGCGGAACCAGTTCCGCTTTTAGCTAAAACAGTTTGGAAGTTCTACACATCATCTTCAGTTTTTAAAAGTTGAAGGTAGCGTTACTGTCTTCAAAAAATTTTTTGGCCGCTATAACCTGCACAGGAGATGAGTGTGATTGAAAAAGTCTACGTTTTCAATCACGTTCATTATACCCGCAATGCAGGAAAAAGTCCACCGTTTTCCTGCGCGCCGGATGCAGAAAGCAAGAGGTCAATGATCGGCCGGGCTTTTATTCTCGGCCATCGCTGCGGAGACTTCCTGTGATATAGACTTTTGGCTTTTTGCAGGTGACCGCTTTTTGTTTGTGACATACCGCTCGATCGAGTCGATCGCCTCGAGATACCGTGTCGTGGACTCGACATCCTCTTGCATTTCTGTGCAATTACATACCTGACACAAAAACCAGAGTCCGGCTCGAGGAGCAAATGATTGGCTATGCACGTATATGATCCGCTCCAGTCTGTCGTCTCCAGCGATCCACCCCTGAAGCCGTATTCAGGCTTCAGGATATTTCGGCATGCCTCTTGCGGTGTCGGCATTTCATTTATATAGTACAGGTACAAATCTTTGCACTTCCAGATACGATCAGACAGGATATACCAAAATCGGCGGCATCCCGCATTATGTTCTGGTCGTGGAGCTGGACGGCCATTGCGGCCTGCCCAAAGGGCACATTGAATCCGGCGAAACGGAAATGCAGGCCGCATTGCGGGAGATCAAAGAAGAAACGGGCGTAACAGCGGACATTGCAGACGGCTTCCTCAAAAGAATCGAATACACCATGCGCAACGGCAACCGCAAGCAGACAACCTATTTCTGCGCCAGATATGAGAACCAATCGATTCGCTGCGATACGCATGAAATTCTGGATATAAAGCTGCTGCCGTTCAACGAAGCGGTGCAGGCTTTGTCGTATCCCGAAGTCAAAGCGGTTCTGATCGAAGCGAATCGGTATATCGCAGGGATTCAATGAACAAAAAAGTCCGGCACACACCCAAAAGGGAATCCCCCGTACAAGCCGCAAAAGGCCTGCGCGGGGGATTCCCTTTTTCCTATCCTGTTTACTTCATCTGCACGCCGTCGATCGCGCGGCCGAGAATGCCCGCATAGCCGTCGGCGCCGTCCTTGTAGCTCTTGCCGAAGCGCACCCAGTCGAGATAGCTGCCGTTCTTGAGATGCACGCGGCAGTCCACATAGCCCTGCGGCACGCGGATCTGGATGCCGTCGATGTCCTGCCCGTAGATGCCGGCGTAGCCGTCCGCGCCGGAGCCGCTGTTCTTGACCTCCGGCAGCCACCCGCTCTGCGGCGTGTGCACGCGGTAGTACACGTCGCAGTTCTTCGCGTCGATCTTGAGGCCCTGCAGCGCGGAGCCGTAGATACCCGCATAGCCGTCCGGCCCGTCGCCGCAGTTGACGACCTTCGGCTGCCACGCCTTCTGCGTGTACGCCTGATACGTCAGGTCGCCGGTGTAGCCCGCGGGCTCGTCCGTTTCTGCGCCCGGCAGGTTGGCGTTGAGGTACGGCTCCGGGTTCGCGCGCGCGTCGGACTTGTCCCGCACCTCGAAATGCAGGTGCGCGCCGTAGGAATTGCCGGTGTTGCCCATGTAGCCGAGCTTCTGGCCCTTCTTGACCGTCTGCCCGTTCTTCACGGAAATATAGTCCATGTGGGCGTACAGCGTGTACCAGCCGTTCGCGTGGCGCAGCTTCACGGCGTTGCCGTAGGAGCGGTTGCCGCTGCTGCCCTGGTCGTTCGGGATGCCGGACTGGCACCAGACGACCGTGCCGTCGGAATGCGCGGTGATCGCGTCGAGCTGGTTCGTCTTTTTGACGAGGTCGCATCCGCCGTGCCCCGCGTTGCCGTAGTGCTGTGTGATCTGGTTGCTGCCGGTCGCGAGCACCCGGCTGTTTTTGTTTGCCATAGTTTCACCCCCTTACAATCCCATATTATTCCTTTTTGCCGCTTTTGGCTCCGTCCTCGAGCGTGCCGCGCAGCCGGCTGAGGAGCTTCGTGAGGACGGGCATGCCGGGCACGCCGATCTCGGCGAGGTTCTCGAGGATTGAGATCAATTCGTTCACGATGAGCCAGATCGCGACGAGCATGCCGCAGAACATCTCGATGTGCAGGTCGATGCCGGCCTGCGCGAGCGCGCCGGTCAGCAGGTAATCGAGCGCCGCGCCGACGGCGACCATCGCCATGTAGCACAGCTTTTTGAGGATGCCCCGCAGCCCGATGCGGGAGCTGAGCTGCGACGCCATGTAGGCCTTGACAAGGCCGGTCACGTAGTCGATGAGCATGACGCACAGCAGCACGAGCAGCGGCGCAGCCAGCGCGCCGAGATACGAGACGACCGCAGCGCCCGCCGCCGCGACGCCCGCCTTCCATAAATTCTCTTTCATAAATTCCTCCGTTTCAGTTTTTGTCATAGATCCATGTGCAATCGCCTGCGATCCGGCTTTCCGGCCGGATATGCGCGCAGTTCCCTGCAAATGGGGGCGCGCGGGATGCGGATGCGGTCGCATGCGGGTGATCAGTGTTTATTGCATAAATGCGAAAATCCGGGTAAAAAATAAAACCGCATGCCGCGGCGCAGCAATACGGCGGCCCGGATCTTTTGCCCGGGCAGTATCGTTTGAACTTTTTCAAAACAGGACCTCCTTATATTGAATTCGCAGTATTGCGAATCTCTACTTTTAATGGTAGCAGATGCGTCGGAAGCTGTCAAGCGAATTTCGCGTTTTTGAAAAAATAAATTGCATTTATGAGAATTTTGTGGTAGAATGCGGACAGAACAGACGACGGGAAAGGGGACGGCAGCGATGACGACGGGCGCGCGCATGAAGCAGAGGCGAAAGGAATTGGGGATCTCCGTCGAGGCGGTGGCCGCGGCGCTCGGCGTTTCGGTCGCCACGGTCTACCGCTACGAGAAGGGGGACATCGAGAAGGTGCCCGGCGCGCTTTTGGAGCCGCTCGCGCGGGTGCTGCACACGACGCCGGCCTACCTGATGGGCTGGGCCGCGTCGCCCGCCGCCGGCACGGTGCCGCCCGGCTTTGACCCTGTCTCTTATACACATCTCCGAGCCCACGAGACTGCAGCTAATCTCG
>USBH01000022.1 GCA_900552925.1 uncultured Oscillospiraceae bacterium | reverse complement strand
ATCCCGAAACGAAACGCGCTGCGGAGCCTAAAGCCCGCAGCGCGTTTTTCAAAGGAGAGCAAAGAAGTGGGGTTATTCGGTTTCCAGAACGACGGCCTGCGCGTAGAGCGCCTCGTAGGCTTCCTCCACGGCCGCGCGCTCGTAGTGGACGGCCTCGCCGGCCAGCGGGTCGTTGAAGATGTAGCCGGTGTCGTCGTAGCCGATCAGCACGAGGCAGTGCATCGGGCCGATCCACGTGATTTCCTGTCCGGTCTCGGGCACGGTCCATGTGAGGCCGGTGTGCGGCGGGTCCATGTCGATCGTGGCCCAGACCAGCACCGGGTCGCCGTTGTCGATGTATTCGGCGCAGAGGCTGTCCAGCGAAACGCCGGAGAAGCGTTCGGCGCGGTATTCCGTATCGCTGAGGAACGCGTTGAGCGCGCCCTCGATGACGGTCGAGTAGCAGCCCCAGCCGTACTCCGAGCGCGGGTCGCCGGGAAAGGCCTCCCAGGGGTCGCAGCCGGCCCACTGGCCGCCGTCCGTCTCGTACGGCGCGTCGCCGAGCGGCAGGAAGCCGTCGATGAACTCGCCGGGGGAGACGTCCATGCCGTAGTAGCCGAGCAGCATCGCGGCGCTCACGCCCTCGCAGCCGGTGGGGAATTCCCCGATCTGGGAGTAGAACGGGACGCCGTCGATGGTGCGGCCCGCGCGGCCGAACAGCGGCTCCGGCAGGGCGGCCTGCCGGTTGGCGAAGAACATCAGCCCCGTCAGCCCGCCGGCCACGAACAGCGTCGCCATGAGGGTGATCAGGATCCGGCGGTTCCGGCGCCGGCGGCGCGCCCGCGTGCGGTGTTCACGGCCCTGCGGCGCGGGAAATTCAAATTCTCGGATGGTATGTACGCTCATGGCGGCCTCCTTTCCGCTGCGGTGTTCAGTCCGCATAGCGCGTGTAGAATGTGACGCTGTCGCCGTTTGCATACAGCGCCTCGCGGGTGACGGTGCGTCCCCAGGCGATGCGGCACGTCTCATAATCGGCGTTGACCTCGGTCACGGTGACCGTTTCGGCTTCGCGGTCGACCGCCGTCACGAGCATCGAGTGCATCGATTCCGGCAGCCGGATCATATCGCCGACGCGCACCCGGGAAAAATCGGTGTGCGCGGTCACGGGCGCGTCGACGCCGAAAAGCAGGTCGCTCAGCAGCGAGGCGTAGCCAAAGCACTGGATGCCGGAGAAATCGGGGAATTCGGCGAGCAGCGCGCCCCGGTAGGTGTTGCAGGTGCTTTCGCCCGCCGTGCTGTGGGCGCACGGCGTGTCGGTCACGCAGAGCACCGGGTCCAGCCAGTCGGCCGCGCCGGCGTGGTTCCAGTAGCGGCCGTCCTCAAAAACCGTTTCGAACACGGCGAGCTTTTCGGCGATGTCCGGCTCTGCGGCGTCGGCGCGCACGGCCACGCCGTCGATCGGGGGAACGGGGCTCGTCCCGGAAGCGGGCGCGCCGCTGCGGCCGAGGCAGAAGCCCGCCGTCAGCCCGGCGAGGAGCACGACGGCGGCGAGCGCCGTGTATCTGGCGCGCCGCGAAATGCGCACCCGGCGCAGCTCCCGCCGCAGCCGGCTTTTCGGCCGGCGGTGCATGTGGTTCGGCATAAAAATCACTCCAATCGGACAGTCCGGCTGTTCCGTTCTGTCTATACTATAAAACAGAAGCCGCAAAAAAGTCCCCCGAAACCTGCAAAAGAATTGCAAAAGTTTCGGGGGACTTGCACAATGCCGCGGGCTATTCGGATGCGGCCTCGCTGAAAGCGGCCGTGTCGGCGAAGTAATCGACGAACGAGGCGTCAAGCCCGAAGCCGGTGATGCGGTCCCGGCTTCCGTCGTAGTACAGGGTATACGGGCGGTTGCCGTAGTCCGTGAGCACGACGACGGTTTCATCGTCGTACGTCAGCGCGTAGCTGTCCTGTACGGAATTCAAAAGGTCGTGCCACATCCATATGTACCACGCGTAGTCGGAGCTTGCCGGCTGGCCGGAAAGCGCGGCAAATTCCATGCCGATGCGGTTGAAAAATCGGACAAAGCTGGAGACGCTGCTGTCCGGGAACAGGGACAGCGCGTCGTCCTGTACGACTGCGGCGGCTTCGTCGAGCTGTACTATGGCGTCGGCGTCATCGCTCGAGCTCGGGAGCAGCGCGACGTCATAGGTGTAGCTGTTCCACAGATCTGCGGCGCTGCGGAAATCATCGAGCAGCGCTTCGGTGTCGGCGGCGGGCTGCGTGTCGTAGGCGAGGCAGCGCGTGTGCATATAGATTGGAAGCAGCGTGTCGTAATGGAGCACAAGGTCGAGCGCGTACAGGTCGCCGCTGTTGTAGCGGTAGTCGCGCAGGGAGATCAGCTGCCTGTTGTGCACGCGCATCTCGGCGGCAAAGTCCTCCTGCGCGGCGGGCGGCGCCCCGAAAAGCTTGAGCAGCGCGAGGATAAAGCTGTTGACATCCTCCGCGGTGGACGCGGAGTAAGCGCTGAGCGGAACGCCGCGGTCGTCGCCAATGGCGTCCCACGGCGGCAGCGAGACTTCCGCCGCGTTTTCGAGGTAGAGCGGGTTTTCCTGCCCGGCGATCGCGACGCGCTCCGTCCGGCCTTTGTGGTCGGAGACGACCGCGCTGAAAAGCGTCGGAGAGCAGAAGCCGACCGTCAGGATGATCCCGCAGAGCAAAAGCGGGAGGAGGACCGTGCGGAGAAACTTCATGATGCGGGGTTCCTTTCTGCGATTTCGGTGTAGCCTGCGATGCGCGCGTCGAGGCCGAAGCCGGTGACGGCCTGCGCGGCCGCGTTGTAGTACAGCGTATAGGGGCGGTTTTCGGGGTCGGTCAGCACAATGACCGACTCGCCGTCGTAGTCGATGACGTAGCCGGGCTCGAGGTAGAAGGGCGCGGCGATGAGCTCGGCAAAGGACACTTCGGGGAGATATTCCGCGGCGATGCGGTCGTAGAGCAGCAGGAAGTCGACGAACTGGTCGACAAGGATTCGCGCGATGCCGCTGAGCGCCGTCTCCGCGGCGATGCCCACGGAGTGGAGCCACTGCCGCCGGGCCTCCGGTTCGGCGCTGTAGACCTCCGGCCAGGCCTCGACCTGCGCCTGCCAGAAGGCCAGCGCAGCCTGTACCTGCTGGAGCAGCGCTTTCGGGGTCCTGACCGGCTCGGCCTGCTCGGCGGCGCCGCGCGTGTGCAGGTAGAGCGGGCGGCCCAGTGCGTCGAGCACGAGGCTCAGCGTGCGGCCGTCCTGCTCTTCGGAGAGGGAGTAGTCGCGCAGGTAGAAGAACTGTCCGGCGGAAACGCGCATTGCGTCGGCGAAGTTCTGGTCTTCGGCCACGGCGCCGCAGAACGGGGCGGCCAGCGCGCCGATGTACTGGTTCAGCGCCGGGTGGATCTCCGCTTCGGTCAGCCCGGTGTAGGCGGAAAGGGGGAGGCTCGCGTGCGCGTCGATCACGTCCCACGGCGGCAGGCGGATGTCCGCTTCGCTTTCGAGGTACAGCGGGCTTTCGGCGCCCGCGATGTCGACGGCCGACGGCGCGTCCTTGTAGTCGGGCGCGGCCGCGCCGAACAGCGCCGGCGCACAGACGCCGGCGGCGAGGATCAGCCCGCAGAGCGCGAGCGGCAGCAAAACGCCGCGCACGCGCCTCATGACGCTTTGCCCCGGCGGCCGCGGCGCGTGCGCTGTGCGGGCGCCGGCTCCGCCGTCTTCGGCTCGGCCTTTTCGGGCGCATCGGGCGGCGCGACGTCCATGTGCACCAGAATCGTCGTGCCCTTCTGGTAGGTGGAGCGGATCTCCAGCCGCGCGCCGTGCCGGCGGCAGATGTCGTCGCACAGGGCGAGGCCGAGGCCCGCGCCGCCGGCCTTGCGGCTGCGCGCCTTGTCCTCCATGTAGAAGGCCTCGGTCGCGCGGCGCACCGTGTCGGGCTTCATGCCGATGCCCTGGTCGATGACCGAAAGCACGGTGTGTCCGTCGAGGACGGACTGCACGAGCCAGACCGTGGAGCCCGCGGGCGACGCCTTGGCCGCGTTGTCGATGAGGTTGTAAAGCAGCGAGAGGAACAGCTCGCGGTCCACGCGCAGCACGGCGTTCCGGTGCAGCGTTTCCAGACGGACGCCGCGGCGCTCGAGGATCGGCGCCATCGTGTGGGCGATGTCCGCAAAGAGCTGCCCGACCGGGATTTCCGTGCGGTCGAGCTGCACGCTGTCGGTGGAGGCGAGCTGCAGCAGCTTTGCGGAGAGGCCGCGCAGGCGCTTGGCCTCCTCGACGATCGTCGTCGCGTAGTCGCGGCGCTGGTTGTCGGAGACGGCGCTCTTGATGCGCAGGATGTCGGCAAAGCCGAGGATGCTCGTCAGCGGCGTTTTCATCTCGTGCGCCATCGAGTCGGCAAAGCGCTTGCGGCTGTCGGCGATCTCCCGCAGCTTCTGCTCGCGCTCGTCGATCGAGGCGGACATGTTGTTGATGCTGCGCGCGAGCGTGCGCAGCTCGGCGCTGCCGTGCTCGGGCACGCGCAGGCTGTAGTTGCCGTTCGCGACGGCCTCGATCGTCTGCACGGAGACCTTCAGCGGGTGCAGAAAGATGAGCACCATCACGAGCATCGCGGCCGAGATCGCGGCGCCGCAGACCAGGCCGGTCGTGCGCGCGGCAGCCAGATCCTGTTCGCGTGTCGCGTACACATCGGAAATGTCGTAGGCCGTGTACAGCGCGTAGGGCATCGTCTCGAGCTGCACCGTGGAGGCGATGACGAGGTAGGTCGCGCCGTCGATGTCGCGGATCACGCTGCGGCCCTCGTCGATGGCGTCGCCCGGCGCGAGCGCCTCGATGAGGCCCGTCCCGTCTTCGAAAAGCCCGGCGCCGGCCGAGGTGACGAGGCTGCCGTTCAGCAGCACGGCGATCGCCGAGGCGGTGGAGATGTCCGCCGTCACGGTGCTGCTGAGCAGCTCGGCGATCTCGTCGGTGCTCAGCAGGAGCTTGCCGGCCTTGAGCCGCTCGTAGGCGGCGTGGTTGGAGAGCGAGGCGCTCAGCGCCTCATGCGCCGAAACGGCGGTCTGCCGCTCGCGCTGGATGGAGTTTTCAAAGCTGCGTTCCAGCACGAGAAACTGCGTGAGCTGGATGGCGAGCATCACGAAGACGAGCGCCGTCAGCGAAACCTTCTGCCATAGCTTCATGAGCCGTCTCCTTTCTCAGGCGGATGCGGTCAGCGGCGTTCCAAGCGGTAGCCGAGCTTCGGGATCGTGATCAGCCGGCCCTGCAGGCCGAGCTTGCGGCGCACCTGCTGCACGTGGATGTCCACGGTGCGCGATTCGCCGGTGTAGTTGTACTCCCAGACGTTCGAGAGCAGCTGTTCGCGCGTGATCGCGACGTCGACGTTGCGCATGAAGAAGACGAGCACGTCGAACTCCTTCGGCGTCAGCACGACGGGCTCGCCGTTTTTCGTGACCGTATGGCGCTCGATGTCGACGCAGATGTCGCCGTACTGCAGGCGCATTTCGCTTTTGCCCGCGCGCCGGAGCACGACCTCGATGCGCGCGAGCAGCTCGACGGCCTCGAACGGCTTTACGATGTAGTCCTCCGCGTCGCCGCGCAGGCCCTTGACCTTGTCGGCCACCGCGCCGAGCGCCGTCAGAAAGATGACCGGCGTTTCGCAGCCCTTCGCGCGGATCGCGTCGAGCACGGCGAAGCCGTCGGCGCCGGGCAGCATGACGTCGAGCAGAATCAGGTCGTAGCTCTCCGCCGTGATGCGCCCGATGGCCTCGAGGCCGTCGCCGCACTGCGCGTAGCCGTACCCGCCGATCGAAAGCGTCGCCGCCAGCATTTTTGAAATATTTTCATCGTCCTCGACGATCAGAATCCGGATCATGGTCCCACCGTTCCTTCCTGCATCTCCTTTTGCCGCCCGGCAAAGCCCCCCGCTTCGGCCGCGCGGCGGCCTGTTCCAAAACAGGCTGCGTTGTCTTTATTTTAACACAGAAAAGGGCGGGCTTCAACTCGGGGAAGCCCGCCCGCAGAGGACGCCGGACAGTTTTTGCAAAAATTTTGCATTTTCCGGGGATGGCGGCGCGGCTAGCGCCGGAGCTGCTTTCGGCACAGGCCCTTTTCCCCGCAGTGCGGACAGGTCAGCCGCCGCCTGGTGATCGTGTGGTACGCCTTCACGTATTCGCTGAACGTCGGCGCGAAAAGCGCGCCGCAGTGCGGGCACTTGTAGTAGCCGGCCTGTGCGTCGAGCATGGCGGCCGCAAAGACGCCGGCGGCTGCGGTGGCCAGAGCCAGCAGGAGCAGGGCGATCCGCGCGGCGGCCGGCAGCGGGGCAAAGGCGGCGAGCGCGACCAGCGCGCAGACCGCGACGATCGTGATCGCGCCGCACAGGACGGAGAGCATCATCCGTCTCTTGTTTTCTTCATTTTCCTTCATCAGATTCATCATGTTTTCCTCCGCTCTTTTCCGGTAATCCGTTTCGGAAACGACCGCGCCGGACAACAGGTCGTTGACGGTGATTTGCAACGCGCCGCACAGCGGCAGCATCAGCGAAACCTCCGGCAGGCCCTTTCCGCATTCCCACTTCGAAACCGTTTTGTCGCTGATGGACAGCGCGTCGGCAAGCTGCCGCTGCGTGAGGCCCTGCGCCTTGCGCCGCTCGGCAATAAACCGGCCGATTTTAGCCTGATCCATGGGTTTGCCTCCTTTCTGCCTGTATTGTACGGGATAAACGGCCGGCTGCACACACACGGCGCGTAGAGCGGCGCGGCTCTACGGAGCGCAGAGTCGGGAAAGCCTGTCTCCCGCGCGCAGAAAACGCGCTCGTGCAGAAGCCGGCCGACAGAAATGTCCCCCGGGGAAAACCGGAGGACATCGGTTCAGTCGAGCTCGGGGATATAGCGGCCCGCCTCGCGCTCGATGCGCAGCAGCGAAAAGCCGAACGGCGGCAGCTTGAATTCGCCGGGGCCCTCCGCATTGTTCACGTACGGCGCGCCGAAGATGAACTGCGCGCTGTGGTAATCCACGCTGGGGATCACCGCGTTGTCCGCGCTGCGGTTTACGGCGACGAACAGCGCCTTTTCGCCGTGCGGCGTTTCCACGTACCGCTCAAACGAGAGGATGTCGCCGTGCGCGTAGATGCTGCGCAGCTTGCCGTGCTTCAAAATGTCGCCGTGCTCGCGGCGCAGCAGCGCGATGTAGCGGTACCAGGCGATGAGGTCCTTTTCCTCGCGGCCCCAGGGGTAGCACGCGCGGTTGAAGGGGTCGCGGTAGCCCTCCATGCCGGCCTCGTCGCCGTAGTAGATGCAGGGCACGCCCGGCAGCATGAACTGGAGCAGCGCGGCGAGCCGCAGCCGCTCGAGCGCGGTCTCCCGCTGGTCGGGCGTCATGTGCTGCCCGCTCTGCCACGCGCGGCCGCGCTCGCCCGCGGGTTCGCCGCCCAGCACGGTCAGCGCGCGCTCGGTGTCGTGCGTGCCGATGTGGTTCATCAGGATGTCGAGCACCTGCGGCGGGTAGTTTTCGGCGATCGTCTCGATGCGGTCCATCATCAGCGAAGCGTGTTCGCCGCGGAGGAAGCCGAGGATCGCGTCGCGGAACGGGTAGTTCATCACGCTGTCGAGCTGGCCGCCCATCAGGTAGCGGCGCCGCACGCCGTAGGCCGTCTTGTTGGAGGCGTCCTCCCAGACCTCGCCGAGCACGACGGCGTCCTCGTCAAAGCCCTTGACGGCGCGGTTCAGGCTGTCGAGGAAGCAGTCCGGCAGCTCGTCGGCGACGTCGAGCCGCCAGCCGGAGGCGCCGGCCGCGAGCCAGCGGTGGATGATGCCGTTTTCGCCGTTGATGTACGCGTCGTAGTCGGGGTTGCCCTCGCGCACGTTCGGCAGCGTGGTGAAGTTCCACCAGCACTCGTAGTCGTTCGGCCAGCTGCGGAACGAGTACCACGGGTAGTAGGGGGACTGCTGCGAGCGGTAGGCGCCGCCGTCGCCGTAGCGGCCCTCGCGGTTGAAATAGATGCTGTCGCTGCCGGTGTGGCTGAACACGCCGTCGAGCAAAATGCGGATGCCGCGCGCCTTTGCGGCGGCGCAGAGCGAGTGGAAGTCCTCCTCGGTGCCGAGCAGCGGGTCGATCTTCTCGTAATTCGCGGTGTCGTAGCGGTGGTTCGAGTGCGATTCAAAGATCGGGTTCAGGTAGATGCACGTCACGCCGAGCGACTTGAGGTAGCCGAGCTTCTGCTCGATGCCCTTGAGGTCGCCGCCGAAAAAGTCGGTGTTCGTGATCTTGCCCTCGGCGTTCGGCCGCCATTCGGGCTGCTCGGACCAGTCGGCGTGCATCGTGCGGCCGTAGGGGATATCGTGCTTCTCCCGGCCGGAGCAGTAGAAGCGGTCGGGGAAAATCTGGTACAGAACGCCGCCGGCGAGCCACTCCGGCGTCTTGAAGTCCGCCGAATAGGCCGTGAGCTGCCAGTCCTCGCTGCCGCCGGCACGGGCCTCGCCGCCGATGTCCTTTTTCAGCACGAAATGCCCGCGGGAGGTGCGCAGCTCGAAGTGGTAGAAGCACAGCCCGGCGTTCTGCGGCGCAAAGTGGCACTCCCACCACTCGTGGTCGTCGCCGTTCATGCCGCACCAGAACATGTCGTTGCAGACGGTGCGGCCGTCGGTGTCGAGCACGAGCAGGTAGGCGGCGGAGCAGGCCATGCTGCGCGGCACGGTGATCTTGAAGTGAACGCGCGTGCCGGCCGGAACGGCGCCGGTGGGGCTGCGGTAAATCGGGTTTCTGGAGTTGAAAAAAGTCATGGCGAGGGCTCCCTTGCGGTTAAGATTCAGAAAAGGGACGCCGGAATGCTATTCCGGCGTCCCTTGAAAATGCGTGCAGGCGGGTTAAGCCTTTTTCTTTGTGTTTGCGGTGCTGGCGGTCTTCACCGGCTCGGCGAGCCAGATGTTGTTCGCGTAGTCGCGGATCGCGCGGTCGGCCGCGAAGATGCCGGCCTTTGCCGTGTTGACGAGCGACATCGCGTTCCACTTCTTCTGGTCCTTGTACAGGCGCTCCGCGCGCTGCTGGGCTTCGCTGTAGGAGGCGAAATCGGCCAGCGCCATATACTGGTCCACGTTGAGCAGCGCCTGGTGCAGGTTCGAGAAGGTCTTGCCGTCAAAACCCTGGCCGAGCGCGTCGACGGCCTTGCGGATGATGGCGTTGTTCTCATACTGGTTGCGCGGCCGGTAGCCGGAAGCGCGCAGGCTGTTGACCTCGGGCGTTGTCATGCCGAAGAGGATGATGTTGTCGTCGCCGACCGCCTCGTGGATCTCGACGTTCGCGCCGTCGAGCGTGCCGAGCGTGATGGCGCCGTTGATCATGAACTTCATGTTCGAGGTGCCGGAGGCCTCGGTGCCGGCCAGCGAGATCTGCTCGCTGATTTCGGCGGCCGGGGTCAGCAGTTCCGCCCAGGAGACGCAGTAGTTCTCGACGAAGATGACGCGCAGCTTCTGGTTGACGCGCGGGTCGTTGTTGATCGTGTTGGCAAGGCAGACGACGAACTGCAGGATCTCCTTCGCGAAGTAATAGCCCGGCGCCGCCTTCGCGCCGAAGAAGTAGGTGTGCGGCGTGTACTCGGCGTTCGGGTTCTCCAGCAGCCACTGGTAGACGGAGAGGATGTGCAGCGCGTTCATGTGCTGGCGCTTGTACTCGTGCAGGCGCTTGACCTGCACGTCGAAGATGCTGTTCGGGTCGACGATCTGGCCCTGCGTGCGCTTTACGTACTCGGCGAGGCGCTGCTTGTTCGAGAGCTTGATCGCCTCGAGCTTTTCGAGCACCGCGGCGTCGTCCTTGTACGCCATCAGCTTTTCAAGCTGCGTCGCGTCGTGGATGTAGCCGTCGCCGGTCAGCTCCGTGATGAGCGCGGCGAGCTTCGGGTTCGCCTGGTTCAGCCAGCGGCGGTGCGCGATGCCGTTCGTGACGTTCTTGAACTTCTGCGGCATCTCGGTGTAGAAGTCGTGGAAGACGCTGTCCTTGAGGATCTCGCTGTGCAGCTCGGAAACGCCGTTCGTGCTGTGCGAGGCGAGGACGGCGAGGTTCGCCATGCGCACGTAGCCGTCGCACAGCGGCGCCATGCGCCAGATCTTGCCCTCGTCCACGCCGCGGCGGCGCATCTCCTCCCAGAAGCGGCGGTTGATCTCCTCGACGATCTGGTAGATGCGCGGCAGGCGGGATCTGAAGAGCTCCACGCTCCAGCACTCGAGCGCCTCGCTCATGACCGTGTGGTTCGTGTAGGCGATCGTGCGGCAGACGATGTCCCACGCCGCGTCCCAGCCGTAGCCGCATTCGTCGAGCATGATGCGCATCAGCTCGGGAATCGCGAGCACCGGGTGTGTGTCGTTCAGGTGGATCGCCGCGAGCCTCGGCAGGTCGTCCAGCGAGCTGTGCGTGTACAGGTGGCGGCGCACGATGTCCTGCACGGAGGCGGAAACGAGGAAGTACTGCTGCGCAAGGCGCAGGCTCTTGCCCTCGAGGTGGTTGTCCTCCGGGTAAAGGACCTTCGTGATGGTCTCGGCCATCGCGGTCTGCTCCATCGCGCGCATGTAGTTGCCGCTGTTGAAGAGCTTCATATCGAATTCGTTCGCGGCGGCGCGCCAGATGCGCAGGACGGAAATGCCCTTGCCGTCCATGCCGGAAACGTACAGGTCATACGGGATCGCGAGGATCGAGGTGTAGTTCTTGTGGCGCACGGAATGGTACTGGTCGTGCCACTGCTCCTCGATGTAGCCGTCGAAGTGGACCTCGATCGCGCTTTCGTCGACCTTCTGCATCCAGACTTCGCCGCCCGGCAGCCAGAAGTCCGGCAGCTCGGTCTGCCAGCCCTCGACGAGCTTCTGGCGGAAGATGCCGTACTCGTAGCGCAGCGAGTAGCCCATCGCCGGGTAGCCCTGCGTGGCGAGGCCGTCAAGGAAGCACGCCGCGAGGCGGCCGAGGCCGCCGTTGCCGAGGCCGGCGTCCGGCTCCTGCTCGTACAGCGCGTCGAGCTTCACGCCCATTTCGGAGAGCGCCTTGCGGAAGTTTTCCTCAAGGCCGAGGTTGAAGAGGTTGTTCTTCAGCGAGCGGCCGAGCAGGAACTCCATACATAAATAATAGATCTGCTTCGTTTCGCTTTTTTCTGCGTTGCGCACGAACTCGTCGCGGCCGCGCACCATAAGATCGCGCACGACGAGGGCGGATGCCTTGTAAAACTCGTCGTCGCTGGCATTTTCGGAGGAAACGCCGTAGATGTGGGAGAGTTTCTCCTGGATGGCCGTCTTCACCTGGGCGACCGTCATGCTGTAATTCATGTAGTACCTCCTAAGCTGTTACAGGTGTAAAATGCAGGATATTTATGCATATTACACAAAACGATATAATTTAGTGCATGAAAATGAAATGTTTTAAGTAAATTATATACTAAAAACACAGGGGATTCAATGCTGAACAATACGAAGTTTGCCATTTCGCTTTGTATGGTTTTTACAGAAAAACGGCGCAAAATGCCATTGCCCGGCCTGCGGAAAGGCCGCAGGCGGGAGAAAGCATGCGGCGTTTTCTTCCCGCCTATTATAGGATACTTTTGTAAATTTAACAAGGGATTTTCAGGAAAACCTCAGGAAAAATGCGGGTTTTCGGCACTTTTCTACGGCTGCGGCGCAAATTTTCCCGTCTTCTCTTTCTTTTTCGTCTGAAATGCAATATAATAGAGGCCTGTCTCTTATACACATCTCCGAGCCC
>USBH01000021.1 GCA_900552925.1 uncultured Oscillospiraceae bacterium | reverse complement strand
CGTCGGCAGCGTCAGATGTGTATAAGAGACAGGACCGGAAAAGATGGATGCGGTGGGCGCTGTACGCGGTGCAGCTCCTTCTGCTTTTTGTTTTGCAGGAAACGCCGGGGCTTCTGCCGCCCGTCATGGGCGCGAAGCCGATGCTGATTCTGGCCGCGGCGCTGACGATCGCGATGGTCGAGGACTGCGTGCCCGCGATGGCGTTCGGCATTTTTGCGGGCCTGCTCGCCGATTTCGGCGGCGGCAGCGCGATGGGCTACCACGCGCTCGTTTTCGGCGTGCTCTGTTTTCTGCTGAGCGGCCTGTGCGGCACGCGAATCCAGATCCACGTGTTCACGGCGATCCTGATGGGGCTGTGGAGCTGCGCCGCGGCCGTCGTGCTCGACTGGCTCGTACTGTACGTGGCGCGCGGCTACAGCCTTGCGGCGTACGCGCTTGTCAACGCGTACCTGCCGATTTACTTTTACACGCTTCTGATGATCCCGGTCTGCTACGGCCTGCAGTATCTGAACCGGCGCTTTTTCGGCCGGCGCTGAGGGAAAATCGGAAAAAAACGGGAACACTGCATGTAACTGCGCAGGATAAGGAGGCGGCGGAATGCTCAAAAAAAGGGGGCGCTACATCGTGTGCGGCGCGCTGGTGGCTGTGATCTTTCTCGTTTACATCGGCCGCCTCGGCCAGTGGCAGCTTCTGGAAGGCGCGACGTACGCCGAGGAGGCCGTGGTGTCGAGCAGCTTCATCAAGCTGACCGGCGCGCGCGGCGAGATCCTCGACCGCAACGGCGAGGTGCTGGCCGGGAACCGACCGGTCTACAACATCGTGTACAGCCGGCTGTCGGAGGACGCGCAGGCGCGCAACGAGACGATCCTCGCGGTTGTCAAGCTGCTCGAGTCGGTCGGCGTCGCGTGGATCGACCGCCTGCCGATCGTGATCGGCGCGGGCGGGGAATACGCGTTTGATTCGGCGCGCCAGAGCGAGATCGAGACGATGAAGTCGGCGGATATGCTCGACCTGCCGGCGGATGCGGACGCGGCCGCGTGCATGGCGGCGCTCGTCGAGCGGTACGAGATCGACAACACGACGGACAAGGCCGACGTGCGGCGCATCGCCTCCGTCCGCTACAACATGGAGCGCAGCGCGTTCAGCCGGACAAACCCGTACGTGATCGCGGAGGACGTCGCGATCGAGACGGTGGAGATCGTCAGCGAGCGCGCGTCCGATATGCCCGGCGTCGAGACGCAGGTGGGCCAGACGCGCTACTACGGCGACGACGGCGCGCTCGCGCCGCACGTCGTCGGCACGCTCGGCGCGATTTCCGAGGAGCAGTACGCCGAGGCGGAGGCGGCGGGCAACACGTATTCCGCCTCGAACGTTTCCGGCTATTCCTATACGGATACGGTCGGGCAGAGCGGCATCGAGTCGGTTTTCGAATCGACGCTGCGCGGGCAGAACGGCAAGGAGACCATCGAGACCGATTCGACCGGCGCGGTCGTCTCCACGACTGTGACGGACCCGCCGCAGGCCGGCGATTCCGTCTGGCTCACGATCGACAGCGACCTGCAGCGCGCCGCCAACGAGACGCTCGCCGAGAAGATCTCGTCCGGGCTGCGGGAGGACTGCGTGGCGGGCGCGGCGGTCGCGCTCGACGTGAACTCCGGCGCGGTGCTGGCCTGCGCGTCCTACCCGACGTTCGACCTCAACCGCTACGTTTCCGACGACGAATACCTGACGGCGCTCTACGCGGACGAGACGCAGCCGCTGTTCAACCGCGGGCTCAACGGCATTTTCACGCCGGGCTCGTGCTTCAAGCCGCTCGTGGCGCTTGCGGCGCTCGAGGAGGGCGTGATCACCGACAACGACACGCCGGTCGACTGCGACGGCGCCTACCACTACTACGCGCCGGACTATGAGCCGCGGTGCCTCGGCGTGCACGGCGAGGTCGACATGTACGGCGCGATCAGCCATTCCTGCAACAGCTATTTCTTCGACGTGGGCCGCATGCTCACGATCCGGAAGATGAGCACCTACGCGGAGCTCTTCGCGCTGGGCGAGGCGACCGGCTGCGAGCTGCCGGAGAGCGTCGGCATCATGTCCGACCCGGTCGAGTACACGGAGCGCCACAACGGCGCCGCCTGGTACGACGGCCTGACGATTCAGGCGGCGATCGGCCAGTGCGACAATATGTTCACGCCGATCGAGCTTGCGACGTACTGCTCGATGATCGCGAACGGCGGCACGCGCTACAAGACGCATTTCCTCGAGAAGGTGACGGATTACGACCGCGTGATCACGCGCGAGACGGCGGAGCCGGAGGTGGTCCTGCAGGCCGAGATCGCGCAGGAGAACTTTGAGATCGTCCGCGAGGGCATGCGGCAGGTCTGCACGGAGGGCACGGCGGCCACGACCTTCGCCGATTTCGGCGTTGCGGTCGCGGGCAAGACCGGAACCGCGGAAAACGCCGACCATTCGGACAACATGACGTTCATTGGCTTTGCGCCCTACGACGACCCGGAGATCGCCGTCTCGGTCGTCATCGAATACGGCGGCTCGGGCGACGCGGCCGAGGAGGTTGCGCGCGCGATTTTCGAGGCGTACTTCTTCGGTGAGGACGAAGCGCAGACCGAAAGCGGCGGCGCGGAAGACGGAAGCAGCAGTGCGGCCGAATCCGGCGCAGAGCCGGCTGCGGAAGCGTAAAGCTTGTATGCTTCGACAAAAAATGACGCATGTTTTTGGAATGGTATGCTAAAATTTGAGAAGTTCCATTTTTATTTTTGACTATTGTGTTTTTATATGTTATTATATTTGATGAGGTAATATCTATGGGTACAGCAATCGTTGTCACATCCGGAAAGGGCGGGGCCGGCAAATCCACGGTTTCGCTCGGTCTCGCCGCGCATTTCGCCGCAGAAGGCGCGCGCGTGCTGCTGATCGATTGCGACGCGGGCCTGCGCAGTCTGGACCGCATGACCGGTACCGAAGAAGCCCTCGTATTCGACAGCTCCGACGTCGTCGCAGGCCGCTGCGCGCCGGCGGAAGCGATTTACCCCTGCGCGTCGATGCCTGGCGTCTCGCTGCTTCCGGCGCCCCAGAACGGGGAGGACCTCGTTCCGGAGCACGTGATGCGCCGCCTGGTGCCGATGCTGAAGCGGTATTTTGACCGTGTGATTCTGGATTCGCCGGCCGGCGTGGGGCGCGGCTTCCGCGCGGCTGCCGCCGGTGCGGACAGCGCGCTGATCGTGTGCAGCCCCGACCCCGTCTGCATCCGCGACGCGGCCATCGTGCGCCGCCTGCTCACAGAGCTCGGCGTCGCCGGGCAGCGCCTCGTCATCAACCGCTTTCAGGAGGAATATTTCCGGAGCCTTGCGGCGGACGTGCCCGAGGAGGGCGCCGTGTCCGGCGCATGCCGCGACCTGGACGACGTGATCGACCAGAGCGGCGTTCGTTTGATCGGCATTGTGCCGGAGGACCGGAAGCTGGCCGCGGCCTTCGCGCGCGGGCGTCTGCCTGCGGCGGATACGCCCGGCTTTATGGCGTTGTCGCGCATTGCGTCGCGGCTCAACGGCGTTCCCGTACCGCTCGCCCTGTAAGCGGGCGGCCTGAACCATAGAGAGATCAAGAGGAAATCGAGTGCTTGGAAGTTCGAAAAATCAAAGGGAGGAAAATCTTATGAACATTGCATTGACCGCCCACGATGCGAAAAAAGAGCTGATGGTTCAGTTCTGCATCGCTTATTGTGGCATTCTGAGCCGTCATACGCTTTGCGCAACCGGCACGACAGGCAAGCTCGTTGCGGACGCGACGGGCCTCAACATCCACCGCTTTCTGAGCGGCGAACAGGGCGGCGACCAGCAGATTGCGGCGCGCATCGCCTGCAGTGAGATCGACCTCCTGCTGTTTTTCCGCGATTCCATGCAGGCGCAGCAGCCGGAACCGCCGTACGACAAGAACCTTCTGCGCCTTTGCGACGTGCACAATATCCCGGTCGCGACGAATATCGCGACGGCCGAGGTGCTGATCCACGGCCTCGAGCGCGGCGACCTCGACTGGCGCGAGATCGTCAAGCTGTAAACGGTTGACAACTGCAGGAAAATGCAGTACAGTATAGGAGATATCCGGCGATGACCGGGAAGAGTACCTGCGTATGCGGCACGGACAGAGAGCGCGGTCCGGGCTGAAAGCCGCGCGTGCACCGCGCAGGGAAAGACACCCGCGAGCCGCACGAAAGTGCGTTTTCCGCGTTAAGGAGATTGAAGGGGAAAGGGGCGAACTCTGCCCGTTTCCTGAAAAAGGGTGGCACCACGAATGCGATTCGTCCCTTATCTGCCGGGCAGATAAGGGATTTTTTGTTTGCGGGCGCGCCGAAACACGCCCCCGCAGGGCGGCGCTCGGGCATTGTGCCGGGGCGGCGGAACAGAAAACCGGATGGGAGGAAAGACACGATGCGGATTCGAAAAGAAGAGCCGAAGGACCGCGAGGCCGTATATCGGCTTGTCCGGGAGGCGTTCGCCTCGGCGGCGCATGCGGACGGCCTGGTTTATCCCGCGGCGTTCGGCATTTAACGCCCGGACGGAACATATCAAAAGCAGATCCGATCAAGATACAATAAAAGCCGTGCCGCGCTGCGGTGCGGGGAAGGGAAGGCATATGGAACTGATCACAAAAGCGCCGAAAGGCACAAGAGACATCATCCCGGGCGAATCGGAAAAATGGGCGCTCGTCGAGGATGTGATGGCCGGCGAGGCCGAGCTCAACGGCTTCTCCGAGATCCGCACGCCGGTGTTCGAGCACACGGAGCTGTTCGAGCGCTCGGTCGGCGACACGACGGACGTCGTCGAAAAGCAGATGTACACGTTTACGGACAAGGGCGGCCGTTCGATCACGCTGCGCCCCGAGGGCACGGCCGGCGCGGTGCGCGCGATGCTCGAAAACGGCATGTACAACAACGGCTTCCCGATCAAGATGTACTACAAGACGTCCTGCTACCGCTATGAAAAGCCGCAGGCGGGCCGCATGCGCGAGCTGCACCAGTTCGGCGTCGAGATGTTCGGCGCGGCGGAGCCGGCCGCGGACGCGCAGGTCATCCTGCTCGGCAAGTCGATCTTCGAGCGGCTCGGCCTCGGCGACGACGTGCAGGTCGCGATCAACTCGATCGGCTGCCCGACGTGCCGCGCCGAGTACCACAAGGCGCTCAAGACGTACTTCACCGCGCACCGCGAAGAACTGTGCGAGACGTGCAATTCGCGCCTCGAGCGCAACCCGATGCGCATCCTCGACTGCAAGAGCCCGGTCTGCGGCGAAATCGCGAAAGCCGCGCCGAAGATCCTCGACTACCTCTGCGACGACTGCCGCGCGCACTTTGAGAAGGTGCAGAGCCTGCTTACCGCGGTCGGCGTGGAATTCACGGTCGACCCCGGCATCGTCCGCGGCCTCGACTACTACACCCGCACGGTGTTCGAGTTCATCTCCACGCGCTTCGGCTACGCGCTCGGCGGCGGCGGCCGCTACGACGGCCTTGTCGAGGAGATCGGCGGCAAGCCGACCCCGGCGCTCGGCTTCGGCCTCGGCTTCGACCGCATCATGCTCGCGCTCGAGGAATTCGGCGCCGAGTTCCCGGACGACGGCAAGTGCGAGCTGTACATCGCCGCGATGGGCGAGACGGCGCAGGTGAAGGCCTTCCAGCTCGTGAACGCGCTGCACCGCTGCGGCGTTGCGGCGGACTGCGACCTGTGCGCCCGCGGCCTCAAGGCCCAGATGAAGTACGCCGACAAGATCCGCGCGCCGTACACGATCGTGCTCGGCGACAACGAGCTGGAGAGCGGCAGGGCCGAGCTCAAGAACATGAAGACCGGCGAGAAGAAGAAGATCTCGATCGGCGAGGACTTCATCGACGCCTATCTCGCGGAAACAACCGCGCAGGAGGACCTGTCGTTCTGAGCGAAAAACGCAGCGATTGTCAACACATATCGCGATGCGGGCAGAGAGGGGATGCGGTGAATGAAACTCTTTCACGGTAGCCGCACGGTTGGCATTGAAGTTTTGGAGCCGCGGCTCGCGGATCATGACCGTCCGTATGTCTATATGACTACGAATGAGATTGTGGCGGCCTTTTACCTCTGCAATGCCGTGGAAAAACCGTATTACTGGTTCCCGTACGGCTTCGCGGAGGATGGCACACCGGTCTACCACGAGCTGTATCCGCATGCCCTGCGGGAGGTGTCCGAGGGCGTCGGCGGCTGTATCTATGCGGTCGAGGCGGACGAGTCGCAGGTCATTCCATTCCCGAATATCCCCGTGGCAAGACTCGCAACGCAGCCTATACGCGTAACCGGCTGTGTGATGGTTCCGGATGCGTACGCGCTGCTCATGGAGTATGTGCGGCAGGGCAGGCTGAAAATCGATGCCTACGCGGACAAAACGCCCGAACAGCTCGATTGGTGGTACAACGTGCTTTGCGGCGAGCTCGAGCGAAAAAATATGAAAGATATGCCGGACTGCGCCTATGCGCGGTTCGTGCAGAAGAAGTTACCTGCGGTTTGGGCGCGGTATACCGGTCTATAAAATCAAGCGGGCCTTGGCCCTGCAATAAAAGATCAATGAGAAGAGAGGAATTTTCAACATGGTTCAGTCCAGAACACATACCTGCGGGGAGCTGCGGCTCTCCGATGCGGGCAAGACCGTCACGCTTGTCGGCTGGATGGAGAACATCCGCGAGGTCGGCAGCAACTTCGCCTTCGTCGTGCTCCGCGACTTCTACGGCACGACGCAGGTCGTCATCGAAAACGAGGCGATGATGGCGGTCGTCAAGCCCCTCAATAAGGAATCAACGATCTCGGTCATGGGCGTCGTGCGCGAGCGCGAGAGCAAGAACCCGAAGCTGCCGACCGGCGATATCGAGGTCGTGCCGGCGGAGATCAAGGTGCTCGGCCGCTGCCGCTACAACGAGCTGCCGTTCGAGATCAACCGGTCGCGCGAGGCCGACGAGAGCCAGCGCCTCAAGTACCGCTACCTCGACCTGCGCAACCCGGCCGTGAAGAAGAACATCCTGCTGCGCTGCAACGTCGTTTCGGCGCTGCGCCAGGCGATGACCGAGCACGGCTTCCTCGAGATCACGACGCCGATCCTCACGGCCTCCTCGCCGGAGGGCGCGCGCGACTACCTTGTCCCGGCGCGGAAGCACCCCGGCAAGTTCTACGCGCTGCCGCAGGCGCCGCAGCAGTTCAAGCAGCTGCTGATGACCGCGGGCTTCGACCGCTACTTCCAGATCGCCCCGTGCTTCCGCGACGAGGACGCGCGCGGCGACCGCTCGCCCGGCGAGTTCTACCAGCTCGACATGGAGATGGCGTTCGCCACGCAGGAGGACGTTTTCGCGGTCCTCGAGGACGTGCTGCCGCCGATCTTCGCAAAATACGGCACGTACAACGTCGCGTCCTCCGCGCCGTTCACGCGCATTCCGTATAAGCAGGCGATGGAGGAGTTCGGCTCCGACAAGCCGGACCTGCGCATCGACCTGCGCGTCAAGGACGTCACGGACCTGCTCGCAGGCTGCGGCTTCGGCCCGTTTGAGGGTAACGTTGTGAAGGCCGTGCCGGTCTCCGACTGCAAGCTCGCGCGCAAGGCCGTCGACAAGCTCTGCGCCGACGTCGAGGTGCAGGCCGGCCAGAAGCCGTACTGGTTCAAGATGGACGAAAGCGGCGCGATCGCCGGCGGCATCGCGAAGTTCATCAACGCGAACCCCGAGACCGCTGCGGCCGTCACCGAGGCGCTCGGCCTCAAGCCGAACACGCTCGTGTTCCTCTCGGCCGGCAAGCGGACCGACGCGCAGAAGACGGCCGGCGTCATGCGCCGGATGCTCGGCATGGCGTGCGAGGGCCACATGGACAGGGAGCGCTACGAATTCTGCTGGATCGTCGATTTCCCGATGTACGAGATCGGCGAGGAGTCCGGCGAGCTCGAATTCTGCCACAACCCGTTCTCGATGCCCACAGGCGGCATGGAGACGCTGCTGAAGGCCGAGCGCGGCGAGATCAGCCCGCTCGACATCCTGGCCGACCAGTACGACCTCGTCTGCAACGGCGTGGAGCTTTCCTCCGGCGCGGTGCGGAACCACGACCCGGAGATCATGGTCAAGGCGTTCGAGATGGTGCGCCTCGGCGAGGACGACGTGAAGGCGAAGTTCCCGGCCATGTACAACGCGTTCTGCTACGGCGCGCCGCCGCACGCGGGCATCGCCCCGGGCGTCGACCGCATGGTCATGCTGCTCTCGGGCGAGGAGTCGATCCGCGAGGTCATCGCGTTCCCGATGAACAAGAGCGCGCAGGACGTGATGATGGACGCGCCGTCCGCCGTTTCGCAGGCGCAGCTCGACGAGCTGCACATCGCGCTCGTGCCGGAAGAGGAATGAGCTATTCCGAGTCGGTCCGGTCGTATACGGGCGAGCGGTTCACGGATACCGATTTCACCGACGCGACGCTCACGGCCGTGACCTTTGTGAAATGCGACTTCCGCGGCGTCGTCCTTTCGGGCGCGCTGCTCGAGAAGTGCCGCTTTTCGGCCTGCGCGTTCGACTTCGCGCGGCTCAACGACGCGCTCTGCCGCGGCACGGCCTTTGAAAACTGCACGTTTTCGGGGGCGAGCCTGTTCGTCTCCGTATTCGACGGCTGCCGCTGCACGGGCTGCAATTTTGCGGGCGCGGATCTGACCGGATGGAGCGTCCGCGGCGGCGTGCTCGACTACTGCGTGTTCGACGGCTGTATGCTCCGCCGGCAGGACTTTTCCGGCGTGAGTCTGCGCGGCGCGAATTTCAGCGACGCCGATCTCGAGAAGGCCGACCTGTCGGGCTGCGACCTGACGGAGACGGTCTTCCGCAATGCGAAAATGAAAGACGCCGACCTGCGCCGCGCGAAGTGGGCGCGCACCGACATCCGCTTCGCGAAGCTGCAGAACACGGCGATCGACCTCGACGGCGCGGTGTATATTGCGAACTGCCTCGGCGCCGTCGTCCGATAAAACCGAAGAATCTGCCGATCCGCCGCCCGCCGCGCCTGTGCGCGCCGGGCGGCTTTTTTGCTGTGCGGGCAGAATTTTTATTTGTTTTTCATATTTGGTATATTTTGTGCCAGGGTGTAAACTATATACTATATGTTGAGCTTAGGCTATTGACAGGCCGACCCAAAAGCGGTATAATCAAAAGGCACACGAAACGGGGGCGCGGCAGTCGGCTGCGCCCGGCGATTGTGCCGGAGGAATAAATCAGAAAGGGACGGGGCAGGATGGTCCAGTACATTGTCAAACGAAACGGAGAGAAAGTCTCCTTCGACGCCAAAAAAATTCGAAACGCCATTTTCAAGGCCAACATCCGGATCGCTGCGGAGCGCATGAGCGACGCCGACCTCGACAGCCTGACCGCGCAGGTCATCGCGGAGTTTGACGGCGGCCGCGACGTGCCGACGGTCGAGCAGATCCAGGACGTCGTGGAGGAAAAGCTGATCGCGGCGGACTACGCCAAGACGGCGAAGGCGTACATCCTCTACCGCGCGGAGCACCAGCGCCTGCGCGAGATGGACGACGAGCTCGTGAAGATCTATCAGGATCTCACCTTCAAGCCGGCCGAGGACGCCGACCTCAAGCGCGAAAACGCGAACATCAACGCCGACACCGCGATGGGCACGATGCTGAAGTACGGCTCCGAGGGCGCGAAGAGCTTCTACGACAAGTACGTCATCCCGCCGGAAATCGCGAAGGCGCACGCCGACGGCGACATTCACATCCACGACAAGGATTTCTATACGCTGACCGAGACCTGCTGCCAGATCGACCTGATCAAGCTGTTTGACGGCGGCTTCTCCACCGGCCACGGCTACCTGCGCGAGCCGAAGGACATCCGCAGCTATGCGGCGCTGGCCTGCATCGCGATTCAGGCGAACCAGAACGAGATGCACGGCGGCCAGAGCGTGCCGAATTTCGACTACGCGATGGCGCTCGGCGTCCGGAAGACGTACCGCAAGCAGTACGCGGCGGCGTTTACCCAGTATTTCGAGGTGCGCCACGGCATGGCGCACGAGGACGCGGCGCAGCTGACGGCGGCCGTGCAGGCGGCGCTCGGCGACGTGAGGATGGGCACGGCCGACGCGTACGCGGACCGCGTGGAGGAATTCCTGCCGCGGCACCAGCGCGAGAGCGGCTTTGAGGAGATCATCGCCGAGGAGGCGCGCGACGCGGCGGAGTACGCCGCGCGGACGGCCTGGCGGGAGACGGACAACGCCGCGAAGCAGGCGATGGAGGCGCTCGTCCACAACCTGAACACGATGAATTCGCGCGCCGGCGCGCAGGTGCCGTTCAGCTCGCTGAACTACGGCACCGATACGTCGCCCGAGGGCCGCATGGCCATCCGCAACCTGCTCGAGGCGACCGAGGAGGGCCTCGGCGACGGCGAAACGCCGATCTTCCCGGTGCAGATCTTCAAGGTCAAGGAGGGCGTCAACTACAACGAGGGCGACCCGAACTACGACCTGTTCAAGCACGCGATGCGCTGCTCGGCGAAGCGGCTGTTCCCGAACTTCAGCTTCCTCGACGCGCCGTTCAACCTGCAGTACTACAAGCCCGGCGATTACAACAGCGAGGTGGCGTACATGGGCTGCCGCACGCGCGTGATGGGCAACGTGCACGACCCGGCGCGCGAGGTCACCTGCGGGCGCGGCAACCTGAGCTTCACCTCGATCAACCTGCCGCGGCTGGGCATCGAGGCGAAGGGCGACATCAAAAAGTTTTACGAGCTGCTCGACGCGCGGCTCGCGCTCGTCGAGGAGCAGCTGATGCACCGCTTCAAGATCCAGTGCAGCAAGAAGGCGTACAACTACCCGTTCCTGATGGGGCAGGGCGTGTGGATCGATTCCGAAAAGCTCGACCGCAACGATTCGGTCGCGGAGGTGCTGAAGCACGGCACGCTCTCCGTCGGCTTCATCGGCCTTGCCGAAACGCTCAAGGCGCTGACCGGCAAGCACCACGGCGAGAGCGAGGAGAGCTGGAAGCTCGGCTATGAGATCATCCGCTACATGCGCGAATGCCTCGACAAAAAGAGCCGCGAGACCGGCCTCAACTGGACGCTGCTCGCGACGCCCGCCGAGGGTCTTTCCGGGCGGTTCCTGCGCATCGACCAGAAGCGCTACGGCAAGATCGAGGGCGTGACCGACCGCGAGTATTACACGAATTCCTTCCACATCCCGGTGTATTACAACATCAGCGCGTTCCGGAAGATCCAGAAGGAAGCGCCGTTCCACGCGCTGACGAACGCCGGCCACATCAGCTACGTCGAGCTGGACGGCGACATCTGCAAGAACATCGACGCGTTCGAGAGCGTGATCCGCTGCATGAAGGAGGCGGGCATCGGCTACGGCTCGGTGAACCACCCGGTCGACCGCGACCCGGTCTGCGGCTACAACGGCATCATCGGCGACGTCTGCCCGCGCTGCGGCCGCCATGCCGGCGAGGGCGTCCCGATCGAAAAGCTCGCCGAGCTGCGGAAGAAGTACCACGACGTGCCGGACTACTCGCATCTGGTCCGCTGAGCGGGGCGCGCGCCGTCAACGACTATGCACATTTGAAGGAGCTTTGCACGGCGGACTACCCCCGGTGGGGGCTGTTTGCCGATATGGAATATTGATTTTACACAGCCGCGCCGGCCGCACAGCGGGCGGCGGGCAGAGGAACAGGAGGAAAATTTATGTCACCGAAAATCAAGGAAAAGACGGTCAAGGACAGCACGGTTCTCATCGGCGAGGGGCGCGACTTCGAGCGCATCCGCCGCATCACAGGGTATCTCGTCGGCACGACCGACCGCTGGAACAATGCGAAGCGCGCCGAGGAGCGCGACCGCGTGAAGCACAGCCTGTAAGGCTGCCGAAAAAATCCGAAAGCGACGGCTTTTGGATTTTTTTCTGCCCAAATGCAGGCCTGCGCTGCGGCGGGGAAAGGAGTTAAAACAATGAAGCTCAGAATTGCCGGGCTTGTCCCGGATTCCATCGTGGACGGGCGGGGTATCCGCCTGACCGTATTCGTGCAGGGCTGCCCGCACCACCTGTCTCTTATACACATCTCCGAGCCCACGAGACTGCAGCTAATCTCG